>CAMJWQ010000181.1 GCA_946409475.1 uncultured Lachnospiraceae bacterium | reverse complement strand
GAATATATTTCTTGGGGTTTTTTAAAAAATCAACGATTTCTTTCAGCTCTTCTTTTTCTTCGTCAAGACCGGCAACATTTTTAAAGGTAACCTTTTTCTGATCACCCGTTGTCATTTTTGCCCTGCTTTTACCGAAGTTAACGACCTTATTTCCGCCTCCTCCTGCTGCCTGGTTGTTCATGATAATAAAAAACACAAACATAATGGCACCCAGCATTAAGATGGGAAGCAGGGTGGTAACAAACCAGCTTTCCCGCATTACGTCATTTACTTCATAATCGGTAAAATTTTTATCCTGTAAAAGCTCTTCAACCTCTTTCGTGTCCGTAACGTATAATGTTTTTTCTTCGGCGCTCTTTAACGTTACATTGACAGCCCCCGTAGGAACTTCGGAATTTTGCTGAATTTCAATTTTTACAATTTCATTCGCATTTAAATCTTCTATAAACTCACTGTACCGGTAGGTCTCTCTGTCGGCCCATGCTCCGTTTATCATATAAATAAAAAATAATGCCAGTGCAATCATCAGAAAATAAAATCCTAATCCTCTGTTTCTTTTTACCAAAGTAAAACCTCCTTTTACCGATTATTACTCAATAACTCCGATAAACGGTAAATTTCTATATTTTTGATCATAATCCAAACCATATCCCACCACAAATTTATCTGGTATCTCAAATCCTACATAATCTACCCTCACATCTTTTTCCCTTCTGTCAGGTTTGTCTAACAAGGTACAGAGTGACAAGCTTTTAGGTCCTCTTTTATTTAAAATTTCCAACAGATAGCTTAACGTTCTGCCGGAATCGATAATATCCTCAACTACTATAACTTCTTTTCCTTCCAGGGATTCATCCAAATCCTTGATTATTTTTACAACACCACTTGACTGTTTTTCACTCCCATAGCTGGATACTGCCATAAAATCCATTGATACCGGGATTGCTATACGTTTTGCCAGTTCGCACATAAAAAAGACTCCGCCTTTTAATACGCAAATTAAATGTACCTGCTTTCCTGCATAATCTTCACTGATTTTATCACCTATTTCTTTAATTTTGGCATCGACATCTTCTTCCGGAATTAAGACTTCAATTTTATCACTCATGATCCACTCCTTCATAATATTGTATTTTTATGATTCTTTTCGTTTCTTTCGTTACTTTATAAGCTTCGCTGATGCGATAGCCGATTATCCATAAGACATGTTTACCTGCTGTCAATAATAATAACCGATCTCTTTCACTTCGCGGTATTTTTTCATTAATTAAATAAGACTTTAGCATTTGTCTGTCTAATTTGGCATTCACGCAAAGAAAATCTCCGCTCATACGATGACGCAGTAACAAATACCCATTTATTTTATCATAATCAAACCATTTCGTATACTTTTTTTCTTCAATAATCTTCCCATTATCCTTATCTTCTATGCTCACTTTAAGGCAGCTTTTACTGTCTATGGGATAGACTCCGGCAATATCTGTCCTAATGTATACATCCTTCCGGTTTTCCCTGTCTTCATCCTCATTCTCCTTTTTTATTTTTACAATTAAGCTGTCATAGCCTCTTTGGGCTTCTAACCGGTAAGGCAGACTTATTTTTTTACCAACGGCTTTATCCGACAGACCGATAATATCATGAATATGGATTTTGCCGATGTCTTTTAACCGCCCGGCCAATTGTTCTATACATAATCTTATGACATATGTCTGAATAATATTTTCGAATGATTGAAATGATGTCAGATTTATTTCAATTTGATCATCTTTTCTTACCGTGCAGACGGAAAAAGCCCTGTCCGCTTCCTTACTTAAATATTGTTCCGTTTCCTCGGCTATTTGGCAAACTTCATTCAAGTGCTCCAGGACCTTAGACTGCACCTCCCTTTCCACATATGGTATAATAGTATTTCTTATTTTATTTCTTGTATACGTATTTTCATAATTTGTATAATCGGAACGGAAGCTCATCCCTTTTTCTAAAAGATATTTTTCAATTTCTTCCCTGGAAACACATAATAGGGGACGGATAATATGATCCCTGACAGGAGGAATACCGGATAAGCCCTTTAAGCCTGATCCCCGAAACAGGTTAAACAGCATGGTTTCTCCCCGGTCGTTACTATTATGGGCCACGGCTATTTTATTGGCTCCTTCCTTTTTAAGAACCTGCTCAAAGGCCTCATAACGCAGTATCCTGCCCGCTTCTTCTAAAGAGCATTTCCTTTTTTCCGCCTCTTTGGACAGATGGCAGGAAAATAAGGTAAAGGGAAGTCCCTCCTTTTCACAAATATCTTTGACAAAAAGGGAATCCTCAATGGATTCCTGCCCCCTGAGACCATGTTCCACATGGACGATATATAAGGAAAAGGGTATCGTTTCCTGTAATTCCCTGAGAATATAAAGCAGACAAACGGAATCGGCTCCTCCCGATACACCTGCTACAATTTTATCATTTTCCTTAATCATATGGTATTTCCAATTGTATTGTATAATTTTATTTAACATAACAGCACCGCTTTATCCTTTTTCTTTCTTAAATATAATGAATTTTGACAAAAAAGGCAAGATTCACTGTCATTTTTTCCAAATCCCCAGCACAATAACCGTCATATCATCCAGCACTCCGTTTTCCTGGTAGGAGGACGCCTTATCCAATATCATTTTTGCCATTTCCTTGGGGTTGTTGGTATTTGTTTCCATGATGATACCGCATATGGTTTCGTCCTGTGTTTCCAGGGGAATGGCATCCAAAACTCCGTCCGTTATCATGATAATAAAATCTCCGTCATATAATTTTTTGGATGTGGTATCACAATCAGGCTGGTGAAAAACACCTATGGGAAGACTGGTGGACTGGATGGTCTCAACCCAGTTATCTCTTTTAATATAAGTAGTGGAGGACCCTATTTTCAAAAACTCACATACGCCGCTGTATAAATCAAGCTCGCAGATATCCATGGTGGGATAAAATTGTTCCTCCGCCTTTACCACTAATGTGGAATTTATCATTTTTACTGCCGTTTCCTTACTGAAGCCCGCCTCCAAAAACTGTTCCATCAAATCAATAACCGTCTCACTTTCCCGGTATGCCTCTATTCCCGAGCCTACTCCGTCAGACAGGCAGACCACCATTTTCCCGTTTTCCAGTTCGGAAAAGGAGTAATTATCTCCGGAGATAACCTCTTCATTTTTTACTGATTTCGCTGTTCCGTAGAGGAGGCGGAAATTCGTATCCTCTTCAAACATAACGGTAGAATACTCTTTATTGATCATTGTTTTTGAATTCAGGGAAGGTACCATTGTCTTCCTGCAGACCAGGGATAAATATTCGCCGATATCCCTGGAAGCAATGCAGCCGGTCTTATCTACCTTGACCGTCATATAGATCTCTAACCGCTTTGCCTGGTTTTCCACACACAATAAATTACGGATAATGATGCCCTCTCTTTTTAATCTGTCTTTAATGTCACTGTCCAGGGTAACTCCGATTTCTTTCACTTCATACATCTCCATAGCCATTTCTTCCATGATATTCGCCATTTCCGTCAGTTGTCCCGCCACTGCCACACGGTTCTCCAGCAGCCTGTTATGCCAAAGCAAATTAAGCTTTGCCCTTTCGAATATAGATACGGTTTCTTCCAGAAAATCTTTGCTGTAAATACAATTTTTTATAAAACTGCCCGGAACTTCTTCTCTTATAATTTTACCGTTTTCTTTCACGGACTTTAAAATTTGACGGGTATCCGCATAAGTGGCTTTAAAGCATTTTTTCCAGCAGTCATCTCTTTTGCTGCAGGAATAGCAAAACTCTCCGGACAGCTCGTCAAACATCGTATCCATATCCGAATCGTCCAGGTTTTGCTTATACCTGGATATATCCGTAAAGGACTGGGCCAAATTTTTAAAGGATTCCGCATATCCATACAGCTTTGTTCTTTTTAATGTGTTAAATACCTGCTCCTCTTTATCTTCCTTCACGGTATCCTGTTTATCGGTATTCCGGAATATGGAATTCGGTATAATCATAAACAATATGGAACCGCTTATCCAGCCAATCATTTGTGTCTTATTAATAAAAAACGGCATGCCGAATATGCCAATGGCGGCAATCCCCAGCATATAAGCAAACCCATTAAGCCATTTTCCCATTTCCCTGAAAATCCCGGACAGGATGCCTATAATACACATTACTCCCAGCAAGCTGATATCCTGATTCCAATAGCTCATGACCGCACCGCATACCGCACCTGCTATGGCGCCGATTCCGGCGTTATACCGGTAACCGAAAAATAGAATAATAAAATAAATGAATGTTTCCAATACATAATAATCATTTAATATATCCCGCGGCAATGCATAAATGAAAGCGCCCAGCAGCAGCCCGATACTTATGATCTCCTCATTGGTCGGATTTGTTTTGCTGTCGGCTCTTAGTATGCCGGTGATACCCTTTGCCAGTACGACACTCAGAGCCATTACGAAAATGCCTTCTATGATTCCATATGTCATTAATTCATACATATTTACCGCCACCATAGCATTGGAGATATTTAGAACTATGATAACGGCACCTGTCAGGATATAGGTATACCAGCTTTTATACGGTTTTGCATACCTCTCCATCATATAGGTAATAACCATGGTAACCGCCATGGCTATACCATATTTCATAATATTTTCCCATGTCATGGTCAAGCTCATACTAATTAGGATAGCGGGAAATAACAGAAATCTTAAAACCTTTTCCGTATAGGCAGCCGCAAAAAAAGCAATGCCCAATGGAAAACCCCCTGCAAAACCAACATGGCTGATGATAGCTCCTAAAATAATAATTCCTGATTCTTTCATTATTTTTTTCTTCATGATAATAACCCTCCTGATTTAATCGTTACAATGGGCTATTATAAAGGGCACTTACTAAAATCTTTGTCAAACTGATTCCTGATTTTAAAAAAGTTTTAGACATTATATTTTGTATTTGGAGCATATCCCCGATTTTAAGCAGCTTAGTAAAATTAAGATACTAATTATTCATTTCTTATTTTTTAATTTGAGAGCATTGAAAATATCTTCCTAATTCCTTATATCATTTTCATAAATCCTGCTCCGGATTTTGTATTCCCATTAACTTTTTAACCTGAAAAACTGCCTTTTAACCGTATTTTCCCCTATTTCATCTTAATGCTGATATTTTTACAGAACAAAGTGTCTCCGGCACTTCAACTCCCCTTCCCCTCATTCTTGAGGGAGAAGACACTTTGCGCGCCGAATGCAGCCACGCAGTGGCATCTTCCTTATGCATTCGTGTGCATCCCCCGGAGGGTTTAATCGTATAGGATGTAATTTCCTATACGATTAATTTCCTATACGATAAAAAAATCCGATTTTACAGGAACCTGTAAAATCGGATTTATGTTTTTTTCCATAAATAGCGGAAAAGGGATTTGAACCCATGACACCACGGGTATGAACCGTGTGCTCTAGCCAACTGAGCTATTCCGCCAAAACTCACGGATTTCATTATATCCATTTTCATTATTATTGTCAACTAATTTTCCTATCTTTCTTGATTCTTCCTATCTTTCTTGATTCTTTATTTTTACCTGTTTTCATTCATTCCTTAACCGTGTCAGTTCTCCGATTTGAAAATAATCTCATCTTTATAGACAAGTCCAAGCTTATCCTTTGCCACTTCTTCCACATACTTCTTTGTCTGCATATATTTTTTTAAATTTTCCAATTCTTCCGTTCTGTCGTTTTCATCCTTAATTTCTTCTTCCAGCTTTTGCTCTGTTTCCTTATAATCTGAATTTTTTTCATACAAACCATAGCTTTTTATCGCTAAAGTAATAAAAAGCATGAAAACCGCTGTTAAAACCAGTGTCATTCCTATTCTGTTATGACTTTTCCTATTTCTGTTTTTCCTTCGGTTTCTTTTCATCATGGTTCCCCGCTATCGTTTACATAATACTATTTTAATGGTTCGCCATTTGTTTTTCAATCTTTTTAGTATAAATTTCATAAATAATTTTCCCTTCCCGCAGCCATACCCTGCTGCCTTTCCGGTTTTCTTCAGTAAGAAAGCAAAGGGTTTTACAATAAATTTAATAATATCTCCGATAAATTTAATGATATAATTTAATGCCAGAACTATGTATGTAACCAAAAAGGAGCTGATGGTGACGTTATACAGTATCATTCCCAGAGCTACCCCTGCAATGGAGAACCATCGTAAAGAACCGTTATTTTCCTTGTACAGCATTATGAATATTAAAATACTGTTAGCAATCCAATACAGAAAATCCTCCACAATAATACTGATTTTCCCGTGCTTTATGACTCCCCGGAATATTCGGATCACATCATAAATAACGACCATAATAACTCCTAATAGAAAGGAATGAAGTAAAAAATGTGTTTCCTGAAAAATACTTTGACTCATTTCTCACCTACTTAAACAGTTTAGAAAAGATGGATTCACCATGCTTTCCATATCCGGCAATATCCGAATAAGTCAAACTGTCAATCCTTCCTTCAATATCTACTTCTCCCTTTTCTAAAGTCAGCCGGTTTACATGCAGATCATTTCCCTTTATCATCAGCATTCCCTGCTCCGTTTCCAGTAAAATTTCAGATATATCAAAGGAAAGCACGTCCGATACACCGCTTATAGTACCTGTCCTTCTATTGCTTACCAATACCTTATGCGGTTTCTGAATCTGCTTATCTTCCATAAAAAAATCCCCCCTTATAGAATACTTGTTCTCATAAAGTATATTATAAGAGAGGTTTATTTATACATAATTAATGGTGAAACTTCAATGACTTATTAAAGCCGGCCTATACATCATCCGCACTGCCGGGTAAATACATAAATAATTCCCTGGCTTCATTCTTTTTTACCGTCTCCGTAACGGTTAAAACCTTAACCTTTACCGGTTTGTTTCCCATTTGTATTTCTATGATATCTCCTTCTTTAATATTTACGGAGGCTTTTGCCTGTTTTCCGTTTACATAGATTCTGCCGGCGTCACAGGCCTCATTGGCTATGGTTCTTCTCTTTATTAAACGTGATACCTTCAGATATTTATCAAGTCTCATTCTATCCACACTCCTATAAATTAACAAAGTGTCTTCGACACT
>CAMJWQ010000180.1 GCA_946409475.1 uncultured Lachnospiraceae bacterium | reverse complement strand
TATCATTTCTGTCGGCCAGCGTAAACAATTGTGTTCCTTGTGTAATATAAGCTCCTTCTGCCACCGTAACATCCGTTATGATACCGTCATAATCAGCGGCTATCCCCTGCTTAGCCTTTTCCAGGTTTTCTTCCGCTTCTTCCTTTGATAGCTTTAAGACCTCATTATTAGCCGCCAGCTGTTCCTTTTCGTTGGAGCTTAAAGCACCTGCTTCGGACTGGCTCTTTATGGATTCCTGATTTGCCAGCTCCGTACTGTAATTGGATAGCTCATTTTGTGCCGTAATTAATTTGTTTTGCGCGGTGGTGGAAAAAGTACTTAAATCTTCTATCTGCTTTTTATAGGAATCAATGGAATTACTCAATTCCGCTATTTTCGCTGCATCCGCTGCCGGTGATGCCTGTTCTGTTGTCAGGGCCGCAGATGCTTCGGATAATTTCGTTTGCAGCTGGCTGATCTGATTAGCCGTATTATTGATCATCTGCTGCAAATCCGTACAATAGGTTTCCCAATCAGACACCTGTTGTTTTAAAACCTCTACATCTGTTGTGGCATTTTGCAGCTTGGTGCTGTTCCTGCTTCCCTCCTGCAAGGATTCCTGATAACCGGCATCACTTGCCTTGTATTGTAAGGATGCCTGCTTTAGCTGTGATTCCAAATCCCCGGTGCCATAGGTCAATAATAAATCCCCGGCATTTACTGCGTCACCCTTCTTAATATGCAGGCTTTCTATCGGTGCCGATATGTCTGCGTAATACGTCTTCTCCGTCATGCTGCTGACCAGACCGCTTGTAGACAATTCCGATGTAATATCACCCTTTAGTGCCTGCGATACGGTTACCAGAGGCAGGGCATCCTTTGCAAAGATACTGTTGATAATAAAAAATGCCACGATAATAACGGCTGCGGTGATTACGATTACTCTCTTTTTTATTTTCTTCTTTTTCCTCTTCGGCCTGCCGGCTTCATTTCCATTCGTTACCGTTATTTCTTCAGCTCCTGCTTTTTTCCTCTTAAACATACCATTTATTCCTCCATAAATTTATCATTTATATAATCTTCTATTATTTTTCCGTCGACAATTCTAATAACCCTTTTGGCCTGAGCTGCGATTTCATTATCATGTGTAATTAAAATTACACTTCTTCCGGTTTTATGTAGCCTTTTTAAAATTTTAATTATTTCTTTACTGGAACCGGAATCTAAGTTCCCTGTCGGCTGATCTGCCAGAATTACCGGAGGCTTTGCCGCTATGGCCCTCGCTATGGCTACTCTTTGCTGCTGCCCTCCGGACATTTGTGAGGGTTTATGGCCAATCCGGTTACTTAAGCCCACCATATCCAGGGATTCTAGAGCCAGCTCCTTTCTTTCTCTTTTACCGACTCCCCGATAGATTAAAGGAAGCTCCACATTTTCAAAGGCCGTCAAATTGGCAATTAAATTAAATCCCTGAAAAATAAACCCTATTTCCTTATTTCGAATATCAGACAGTTCATCATCCGTCAAAAAAGATACATCCTCTCCATTTAATAAATAGGAACCTGATGAAGGAACATCCAAACATCCCAGCATATTCATCAGCGTGGATTTTCCGGAACCCGACTGTCCGATAATCGCTACAAATTCTCCTTTATCAATTTGAAGGCTGACATGATCCAGGGCCCGCACCTCATTTTCACCCGGATTATAAACTTTACAAATGTTTTCAATTTGAACCAATGTATTCATAACCATTTCTCCTACCACAAAATGTACTATTGTATTAATTACCTAATACAATAATTCATTTAGTATTTTTTGTCAATACTTTTTATTTTAAATCAGTTAAACCCGGTCAATTTGACCGGGTTCCGCTCTTATTTCATTTATTATCTTTTAATATTTCAATAGCCTTTTGCAATTGATTATCACCGCTTATATCATAATCGGAATTGATATAAGCATCTCTGTCAAACTCAACCTCAATATCCGGCGTAATTCCCACCTCATGGACTTTGTTGCCCTTAGGCGTAAAATATTCCGAAATAGTCAGCTTAATGGCACTGCCGTCTGAAAAGGGCTTTACGGTCTGCACGATACCCTTTCCGAAGGTTGTCGTACCGACAATGGTACCTGTCCCGTAATCCTTGACCGCTCCAGAAAAAACCTCAGAACCGCTTGCACTGTTTCCGTTTACCAGAACCGCTAAAGGTATTTTTAAATATTCATCGTCTTTGGTATTATATTCCTTCCTGCTTCCTGATTTATCTACCGTATATACGGCTAAGCCCTTCGGAATCACATCATCCAATATGTTTACCACTACATCCAGGTCTCCGCCCGGATTATCACGCAAATCAATAATTAAGGATTTCATTCCCTGTTCCTGTAATCCGGAGAGTTCATTTTCAAATTGCTCATATGTAACCTTATCAAATTCCTTGATTGATAAAAGACCAATTTGATCATCCAGCATTTCTCCTGAAACAGTCGGTGTCTCAATTTGCTTTCTTTCAATGGTTATATCTCTAAAATCCGATTCTCCTTCTCTGTAAATGGTTAATGTTACCGTTGTACCTTCCTCTCCCTTTACCAGGGAAACCACCTGACTGGTATCCATACCGGAAATGGATGTGTTATCCACCATATATATGGTATCTCCCGGCAATAACCCTGATTCCTCCGCAGGTGAGCCTTCCATCAGACCGGAGATAATTATACTGTTATTTTCTTTTAATTGTGACAGGTAAGCGCCTATTCCGCAATAAATACCGCTCATGGCCTCCTTCATGCTTTTATATTCCTCTGCCGTATAGTATACGGAGTAGGGATCATCTAACGCATTAAATAATCCTTTATAAACCTCTTCTCTTATGGTATTTTGATCTACATCATTTAAGTAGTAGGTATCAATTACATCTTCTAAAAAATCAAATTTTTCTATGGTGCTTTTATTAAGCGTAGTCTCCTGGTCAATCAGGCCGGCTTCCTTTGCCATACTAAGCTGACTGAACCGCCATATCACCAACACTGTCAAGCATATCAGCAGCGAAATTCCGATCCCGCATAATATTCCTTTTTTAAATCCTTTGTTTTCATTCATTAGCTTCACCCCATCTATTATATCATCAATCACATTCACTTTATGCCAACTTTATTTTTCATTGCCGGCATTTATAAATAATTCCACGGTGAAACATAACTGCCATTTAAACGTACACTGAAATGAAGATGCGGCCCGGTAGACCGGCCCGTGCTTCCCACAAGGGCTATTTGAGCACCGGCCTCCACCTTTTGTCCTGCAGATACCAGGAGCTGGGAAGCATGCATATAAATGGTAAACAATCCGTCTCCGTGATCAATCATTACATAATTCCCCATGGTACTGTTATAAGACGCACTCACCACCGTACCTCCATAGGCCGCTAATATGGCACTTCCCGCAGATGCTGCCATATCTACACCATTGTGGAATTTTTCCACACCTAAGGTGGGATGAATCCGATATCCGTAATCACTTGATATTCTCGTATAAGAAGGACAAGGCCATACAAACTGTCCGCCGTCGTAGTTTTGAGTCCGTACCTCTTCTCCCGTATTCTCTGCTTCCTCTTCCAATCGTTTCTTTTCTGCGGCAACAGCACTCTCCAGGGCTTTTATTTCATTATCCTGTGCCGCGATTTCTTCTTCATATTCTTTCATCAGTTCTTCTTTTGAAGTAATCTGATTTTCAAAAGAATTTAGTTCCTCGGTTTTTGCATCCATCAACGTCTGTACCGATTGCTGATTGGCTTTCACCCCTTCCTGTATTTCCACCAGTTCTTCCTTTTCCTGTTGTAATTCGCCTTTTAAGTTTTCAATCTCCGCCTGGGTCTCCTGATATTCCAGAAGCATGTTCCTGTCATATTTTGATAATTCATTTATGTATCCGGCTTTATTCAGCATGTCCGCAAAGCTTTCCGCGCTAAAAAGCATTTCCAGATATGCCGTATTCCCCTTTTCATACATAAATTTAATTCTTGTTTTCATGGACTCATATTGAGAATCCACCAAAGCCTGCGCTTCACTAAGAGCCTGCTCTGTTTTCCGGATGGCTTCTTCCTTTCCCTTAAGGGCATCGGTCAGTTCTGTCATTTGTGCGGACAGTTCATTTAATTTACCATCCAAATTGACAACATAATCTTCCACATTATCTTTTAGATTTTCTAACTCTTTTACTGTCTCCTGTATATCCTTCAGTCCCTTTTCCAGTGTATCTTTTTGTTCCTTAACACCGGCCAGCTCTTCCTGCTGCTGTTCTAATTTTTCTGAAGTAACCGCTGCAAATGAGGGAAATACGAAACTAATGCATAAAATTATTGCAGCTAAAGAAATCCCTTTTTTAAGTATCCCAGAAACCATGTCTTCACCTAAACCTTTAAATGCCTTCGTACAGTCCAGAAACTACCAACAAATCCGATCCCGATACCCATAATAAGACCTACCGGTAATAACGTTTCAAATACGATATCTACCGATAAGAATTTCAGTATCGTCGATAAAATATTAAATTTTTCAACAATATAGTTTATTAACTTGTCGTATCCTAAGTAAATACCAAGCAAGGGTATGGCCGATCCAATAAGACCTATTACCATCCCTTCAATAATAAAAGGCGACCTTACTATAAAATCCGTTGCCCCAATCAGCTTCATAATTCCGATTTCTTCTTTCCTTACGGAAATTCCCAGGGCTACCGTATTACTGATAAGAAATAAAGCCACTGCTAATAAAATAAGTATGACACCACCCGATATGTACCCCACCAGGCTATTCAGACTGGATAAAGCATCGGCGGTAAATTCCGATTTATTAACCTGACGAATACCGTCAACAGATTCTAAGTAGGTGACTAATGCGGATTGCATGGATACATCCTTTAGGTAGATTTCATAGCTGGCAGAATCCTTAAGAGGATTATCATTTTCAAATCCATCCGCATACTCTCCCAAATATTCCTCCTTAAATTCATTCCAGGCCTCATCGGCCGATATATAATTAACCTTATCCACTTCCACACGTTTTTTTATTAAATTACCGATTTCTTCAATTTGTTCATCACTAATACCCTCGTCAAAGAAAACAGTTACGGAAACTCCCGCTTCCGCTTCCTTCACCATATATCGGAAATTGGCTACCACACAATAAAATAAACCGAACAAAAAAATACATGCAGCTATCGTAGCCATGGAGGCCAGTGAAAAAACCTTGTTCCTTATAACGTTTTTCAACCCTTGCTTAAGGGTATACAGCAATGTACTAATTCTCATAAATATAACCACCTTTTTCTTCATCGCTTATAATAATACCCTTTTTCATGGTTATCACTCTCTTTTGCATGGCATTTACAATTTCTCTGTTATGAGTAACCACCAAAACCGTTGTGCCCCTTTTGTTTACTTCCTCTAACAGCTTCATAATCTCCCATGAATTTTTCGGATCCAGATTACCTGTAGGCTCGTCTGCCAATAAAATGGAGGGGTTATTTACCAGAGCCCTTGCAATAGCCACCCTCTGCTGTTCCCCACCGGATAATTGCTTGGGTTTTGCTTTATATTTCTCTGCCAGGCCTACCAATGATAAGATGGCCGGCACACTTTTACGAATGACTCTTGTAGGCGTTTGTATCACCCGCTGGGCAAAAGCCACATTTTCATATACATTTCGATCCCTTAGCAATCGGAAGTCCTGAAAAACCACGCCCATCTGCCTGCGGAATTTCGGGACTTTTCTTCTTTTTATCCTGCTTAATTCAGTCCCGTTTACCGTGATTTTTCCTTCTGTCGGATTTAATTCTTTTAATAAAAGCTTGATTAATGTTGATTTACCGGAACCACTGTTTCCGACTACAAAAACAAATTCCCCTTTTTTAATATGTAGGCTTGCCCCATTAATGGCAGGTGCCCCGGTAGAATATGACTTACTCACATTCTCTAATATAATCATAGCAGTCTCCTCTTAATAATCTAAAGTTTCCATGTATTTCATATATTTTACAACCATCAATGCTATTTTAAAGGTTATGGCATCTTCAAAAACCCTTAAATCCAGCCCCGTACTCTTTTGGAGCTTATCCAGGCGATAAACGAGAGTATTCCGGTGAATGTATAATTGTCTCGAAGTCTCCGAAACATTTAAGCTGTTTTCAAAAAACTTATTTATAGTGGTCAGCGTTTCCTCGTCAAAATCATCCGGGGATTTCCCGTCAAAAATTTCCCGGATAAACATCTTACATAAGGGAATGGGCAGCTGGTAAATCAGGCGTCCGATTCCAAGGGCACTGTATGCGATCACATCCCTGTCCCTAAAGAATATTTTTCCTACGTCCAGAGCCAATTTAGCCTCTTTATAAGACCTGGAAACCTCCTTAATTTCATTTACGATGGTACCATAAGAAATATGCGCATTGCTGTTTCCTTCTGTTTTAAATAGATTGAGAATTACCTTGGCCGTTTTATTAATTTCACCATAGCTTTCGTTTTCCCCAACCTCCTTTACAACAATAATATTTTTCTCATCAACAGCGGTAATAAAATCCTTCGTTTTTGCACTAAGTAAAGCCCGGATACTTTCCAAAGCATTGGAATCCCTTTCCTGCGCTGTCTCCACAATGATGACAACTCTCCTGACATCCGTCTCAATATGAAGCTTTTTGGCCCTGTTGTATATATCTACCAACAGCAGATTGTCAAGCAGCAGGTTCTTGATAAAATTATCCTTATCAAACCTTTCCTTATAAGCCGTTAAAAGAGTTTGAATTTGGAAGGTCGCCATCTTTCCAACCATATAGACATCATCACTGCTGCCGTTCGCAATTAAGATGTACTCCAATGTATGATCATCAAAAACTTTGAAAAATTGATAACCATGCACTTCCTGGCTGTCTGCAAGAGATTCCGCAAATGTTAAGACTGCCGCTTCAAAATTTTCCGTGTTCATAAAGGTGGTTGCTAGCCCCTTTCCCTCCGTATCCACTACACATAAATCAATTCTGGTTATTGCCTTTAAACCTTCAATTGTTGACTGCAATATTTGATTTGAAATCATTTGCCCCACTCCTTTCTTATCTATACAACTTTCACAATAAAAAATTTGTTTGTTTCTTATCTTCAAAACAACTTACTTTATATATTAATAT
>CAMJWQ010000179.1 GCA_946409475.1 uncultured Lachnospiraceae bacterium | reverse complement strand
ACCCGGAACGGCGGGAGCGGGTGTCACCATTGTGCCCGGAGCGGCGGGAGCGGGTGTCACCATTGTGCCCGGAGCGGCGGGAGCGGGAGTTACCGCTGTGTCCGGTACGGTCGTTATGGGAGAATACGTACGATAAGCGGGTACACCGGCGGCACCGGGTATTGCCGGTGTAGGGGCCGGGCCGACACCTGGTGTAACAGGAGCCGGCGATATTGCAGGGCCGGGAACAACGGGGGCAGGAATTAATGTGGTACGCGGAGCAGCTCCGCTGTTTCCGGGCAGAGTGGGCGGAAGAGCCGTATTGTACCTTGATGCGGGAGCAGCAGGAGCTCCGGGTGTGCCCGGTACCCTGCCCGGACCCATACGGGAATTCGGCCTGGCAGGAGTATAAGGTATGGGATATGGTGTGGCAGTACGGCCGCCAGGCATAGCGCCCGGTTCACCGGGGGAGCCCGGCGGGGTCTGCTGTACATGTAAATGGGAGGTCCTTGAACGGGCATAAGGAAGCATCATTTCATAATCATAAGGAGAGAAGGGCCTGTTTTTTCCTGGCGGGAACCCATTGATTGTTTCTTTCGGATTCATAGTATATTCCTTCATTTTTTTATTATCTTATGCAAAAATTCGAATACAGTGATTTCAATTGACAAATAATTCGAGCAAAGATATACTGTACAAAGAAAATTATGAGTATGAAATATGGAGGGGACGGCTTAATCATGAATGGAAGCTGTATCATAGGAATTGCCGGAGGAACGGCATCAGGAAAAACTACCATTGTTAATATTTTGAAAAGCTGTTTTTCAAAAGATTTAGAATTAATAAGCCATGATTTTTATTATAGACCCCACGATGATTTAGCCATGGAAGAACGGGCACAATTGAATTATGATCATCCGTCGGCCTTTGATACGGAACAAATGATCGCGGATATTAAGAAATTACGTGCAGGCGAAATGATTTTTCGCCCTATATACGATTATACACATCACACGAGAGCAAAGGAAAATGTGAGAGTACTTCCTAAAAAAATCATTTTGTTGGAAGGTATTCTTATTTTGGAGGATAAAAGACTTAGAGATTTAATGGATATTAAGGTCTTTGTTGATGCGGATGCGGATGAAAGATTAATGCGCAGAATAACAAGGGATATGAAGGATAGGGGAAGAAGCATTGATTCTATCCTGAAGCAGTATCGGGAGACGGTAAAGCCTATGCATGAGCAATTTATAGAACCCTCCAAAAAATATGCGGATATCATAATCCCCAGAGGCGGAAGAAATACCATTGCTATTAATATACTGATGCAGCACATGCAGATGCTGCTTCAAAATGAGACAGGGGAATAGACTGCGAGCTGCTACACCGGCGTGCCGTCATTATGACTATCACAAAAGGTATGATATATTTTATCTAATGAAACGGGTCCCTCAAGAGTTTCTTTTGCTACATATAAGGTATTGTCAAAACGGGTACTGATATGCCATTTTACCAATGATATGCCTCCGAATGCCAATTCAATGGCGGTAATACTTCTTGGATGGACGCAGCTGCCGTCATTAAAGTATAGGGAATCCCCCACTTTAGGAAAAACAGGTCTGTGAGTATGTCCGGTGATAATCAGCTTATTGTTGGTATTGGCCCATTCTGTTAATTTCCGCTCCGTATGTATTCTTCTGGTATGATTTCTTGCCGTACTGGTTGGGTCATGAAGCCCTGCGATTTCTAAGGGAGACCAGATGTAACGGACTAAAAAGCGGGACAGTTTCCATAGGTAATCGTTTAAAATATCACCCTGATGGCCATGCAGCAATAAAATTTCGATATTATTTTCCCTGTGCTTTAATAAAATGGATTCATATATTTTTATATCAGGGAAAATGGGAACACAATTCTCATGCATTTCATCATACAATTCATTGCATTTTTGCAGCATAAAGTGCTCTTTTTTTTTCACCATATCATGATTACCGTAAATCATAAAAAAACGGTTTTTCTTGTAAAATTTTGACATCATCCAAAAGCAATCACTATAAGTATCTACAATTTTCTCCATCCTTCTGTTTTCCCATAAATCATCACCGTCACCTAATTCAATATAGGTAAAGTTATTGTTATAATAATAATTTAATGCGGCGTAAAAAACACTTTGATTCTCAGAAAAATTATCATTCCACCGGCCGTCTCCTCTATGGCAGTCGCTCATTAAAACGATTTTATCAAAATTGTCAAAGGGTAAAATGAAAGAGCTTCGGTACGCATCGCTAACCCTGGAATAAACGGACATAGTCAGCCTCTTTATCAGTTAGTTAATATCATGATATGCAGGATCACAGAATAGTTTACTCTCGTTGACAAAGATAAGACACTGGGATAGTATAAAGCATGAGATATGCATATATTTAATTGTGTGGAAATTTAATTTTTCCATGTGATAAATTATAATAGCATTGAAAGAAAGGGTAGGTATCTAAATGAATATTACAGTATTGGCAGGAGGTATCAGTACGGAAAGAGATGTTTCGCTGGTAAGCGGAACCATGATATATAAAGCACTGAAAAAAAAAGGACATAAGGTGATTTTGCTGGATGTATACCTGGGATATGAAGGAGATATTCAAAACATATTCGGATTGGATTATGACTGGACGGCTGAGATTGAAGGTGTCCGGGATTCTGCCCCGGATCTGGCACAGATAAAGGCTCTCCGTAAGGATAAAAGCGAATGCTTTTTTGGCCCTAACGTTATTGATATTTGTAAAAAATCAGATATTGTTTTTATGGGACTGCATGGGGAAAACGGAGAAAACGGTAAAGTGCAGGCGGCATTTGATTTGTTTGGTATTCGTTACACAGGAACGGAATATCTAAGCAGTGCACTGGCTCTGGACAAAGCCTTATCAAAACAATTGTTTGCCCTGCACAGGGTTCCCGCTCCAAAGGGTATCTTATTAAAAGAAGGAGAACCATATCCGGAGGACATCACCTTCCCCTGTGTGGTAAAGACCTGCTGCGGAGGCTCCAGCGTAGGAGTTTATATCGTGAATACGGAAGCGGAGTTTAAGGAGTCCTTATCAAGAGCATTTATTTATGAGGATAATATCATTGTGGAGGAATATATAAAGGGCAGGGAATTCTCAGTGGGCGTTATGGACGGGAAAGCCCTACCCATTATTGAAATTGCCCCAATTGAGGGATTTTATAATTATAAAAATAAATACCAGGCAGGGAGTGCCATTGAGACCTGTCCTGCAGAATTACCGGAATATTTAACAAAGCAAATGCAGGAATATGCAGAGGAGGTATTCCGGATATTAAAAATGGTGACTTATGCCCGGATGGATTTCCGTTTGAGTGAAGATAATAAAATATTCTGTCTGGAGGCGAATTCATTGCCGGGGATGACGCCGACCAGTTTATTACCGCAGGAAGCAAAAGCAATGGGAATGTCTTTTGAGGATCTGTGTGAAACGATTATTACGGTATCTTTAAACAGATATAAAAGGTAATATACTAACGTAATAAATATATCTAAATAGAAAATTTTTTGTTTCATACATAAGTATTATCTTATACTTAAGAAAGGATAGAAGAGACTTATGGAAAATATGACATTACAAAATATTGCAATGGCCTGTAACGGAAAATTGATGGGAGACGTAAATCAGAGGCTTGTTGTTTCAGGAGTCACCATAGACAGCCGTAAAGTAAAGCCGGGGCACTTATTTATAGCCATTAAGGGGGAACGGGTCGACGGGCATGATTTTATCAGGGATGCCTGCGGCAAGGGTGCCTACTGCTGTGTTTTGGAGAAAATACCGGAGGAAGGACAATATCCGTATATATTGGTAGAGTCGACCTTGCAGGCGCTAAAGGACCTTGCCGTGTTTTACCGCCAAAGTTTATCCGTAAAGGTAGTGGGAATTACAGGAAGTGTAGGGAAAACCAGTACCAAAGAAATGGTTGCTTCCGTATTATCGGAAAAATATACGGTGCTAAAAACAGAGGGTAATTTTAATAATGAGATCGGTCTTCCCCTCACCATTTTTAATATTCGAAAAGAGCACGAAGTGGCTGTTTTGGAAATGGGAATCAGTGATTTTGGAGAAATGCGTCGATTAAGTAAAATAGCCAGACCCGATATCTGTCTGATTACCAATATTGGCTGGTCCCATCTGGAGAATTTAAAAAGCAGAGAGGGTATTTTAAGGGCAAAATCGGAGATGTTTGATTTCATGCGGCCTGATGGCCGGATTTGCCTGAACGGTGATGATGATATGCTAATGTCCGTAAAAGAGGTCGATGGAAAAATTCCCTTATTTTTTGGTTTTCACAAAACGAACGATATTTACGCAGATCATATACAAAATCACGGTTTGGAAGGGATATCCTGTACCATTTATATAAAAGAAGAGGCTTTTTCCGTTGCCATACCCGTTCCCGGAGAACATATGGTTTATAATGCCCTGGCCGCCGCCGCTATTGGATCTATCATGGGGCTTTATAAGGAGGAGATAAAAAAAGGCATAGAAAGCATTAAAACCGTCAGGGGAAGAAATCATATTATTAATATGGAGAATATAAAAATTATCGATGACAGCTATAATGCCAATCCGGTTTCCATGAAGGCCGCTCTGGATGTATTGCGTAATGCGGACGGCAGAAGAGTGGCGGTGCTGGGTGATATGCTCGAACTGGGAGAAAATTCGCGATTGCTTCATGAGGATATAGGCAGGTACGCTGCTGCCGGGAATATAGAGTGCATTTTGTGTGCCGGCGGGAATTCGAAATATATGTATGAAGCAGCCATAGGGGAACGATCAGAAAGCAAAATCCTTTATTATAAAAACCGGGAAGCGCTGATAGCTGCATTGCCGGAGCTTATTAAAGAAAAAGATACCGTTTTAATCAAGGCATCCCATGGGATGGGCTTTGAGAAGGTCGTAGATGCAATCTGCAAAAAACAATAAAAGACGTATCATCAAACAGATAAGCCCGCTCTGCTCATACAAATCTGTTTGATGATAGTAGCACAACAGCTTACTAAAGTAAAGCCTGATTTTTTTGATAGATTTCTTTGATTATGTTTTGGGTATAAGCCCCGATGTTCTTTTTTTCATCTTTTGTAAGGCTTTCCATAAAAATGGGCTTTCCGTATTCCAAAATAACATGGCTTTTTCTGATTTTAGGAAATTGTTTTTCAAAAATTTCGGCAGACCCATTAATGACCATGGGAATAATAGGGCAGCCTGATTTCTCTGCCATTTTAAAGCTTCCTTCCTTAAAGGGCAGCATTTCCTCCGTGTGGTAATTTCTGGTACCCTCGGGGAAAATACAAATGGAAACACCGTTTTTTATCAGCTCAATGCCTTCTAAAATTGTTTTTAACCCCTGCTTTAAATCATTCCGGTCCAGAAACAGGCAATGGAGATAAATCATCCAAGTGCTTAACAGGGGTATTTTCAGCATTTCTCTTTTAGCGACATAGCCGGTCAAATCAGGACAACGGCAGTAGGATAAGACAATATCAAAATAGCTGCGATGATTACCTATGTACAACACAGCCTTGTTTTTGGGTATATTTTCTTCACCGATGACAGTTACTGTTGTACCGCTGAACCGTATGATAGCCCTAAAAGCCCATTGTACGATTCTTAGGGAGCTGATATCCCTTGCCCTTTTGTTCCGTTTGCCAATGAGCCATTCAATAAAAAATAAAGGAATGCTCAAAATCAGAAATAGAATAACAAAAATAAAAATGAAAATAAAACGTATCATAAGTAACCACCTGTAATTTATTAATATATTTTATCATTGTAAAAAGTCATTAAGCATTTTCATTATATAGGACTTAATGATAAAATACAATAAAAAGCCGTATTAAGCACATAAGGAGGAAAATATGGAGACAAACGTATAAGACTTAAGGAGATGAAGCGAAATGTTGACAAGGGGGTGTGCTATTTGCATGTAAGGGGATGACCTTTGTCACTGTTGTAAGGCTGCCATCTTTGCTATTATATATAAAAAGGCAGAGGTGAGTAAATGAAAGACAGGCATGTTGACATAGTTGGTTTTCAGAATATGACAGGTTTAGATATTACTCTTACAAAAGAACTATATGATATTTTTATCGATGAAATGGTCATGCAAAATCAAAATCTGGAACGCTCCTTTACGGAAGGAGATTTTGAAGAACTGTTAAAAATCATACATGATTTAAAAGGAATAGCCGACAGTTACCGGGCTGATTATGTCTATTTTAATTTAATTGAGGTTGAAAAGAAATTAAAAAGAAATGATTTGACGAATCTTATTACCTATATAGAGAAATTATCGGAAGATATGGATGCGGCAGTAGAGGAGATACATTCCCTGTTTCGGGAAAAGGGAAAGCAGACCATATCGAAATAACAGGAATTACGAAACTAAATTGTTTTTGATAGCAAAGACAGCTAACTGTGTTCTGTTTTTTAAATTCAATTTGATTATAAGGTCCGTAATTTTATTTTTGACCGTACCTTCGGCCATAAAAAGTTCATTGGCTATTTGTTTATTATTCATGCCGGCAACGATTATGTCCATTATTTGTATTTGCTGCCAGGACAGCTCTATGGTGTTGCCGTTCATCTCTATAATTTTGTTTTTTAATTCGTCATTGTCATCTGCTGTTTTACCTATTTGAATAGTATTGATCAGATTTCTTTGAATGATAAACAAACCCGTAACTACGCTCTTGATGGCATGAATGAATTCCTCCGTACCGATGTCCTTTAAAATATAGCCGTCGGCTCCGCTGTCTATGGCGGAAGCGATATCCACCACGTCATGGGATGCGGTTAAAATTAAAATTTTAGTCTTGGGATATTTTGATTTGATTAATTTGGTTGCCTCCATGCCGCTTAGTACAGGCATAAATAAATCCATTAATATAACATCGGGGATAAAGCCGGAACAAAAATCAAATGCCTCTTTTCCATTTGAAACACATCCTATCACCTTCATATCACGGTTATTCTCAATAATATACTTGAAGCTTTCCCTTAGAAGTTTTTGATCATCAGCAATTAAAATATGAATCATTTTATCACTCCAAATGTCGAAATATCTGTATTTATATATTATATCATCGTAATATGACGAAAACAATTCGTTTTTTTAC
>CAMJWQ010000178.1 GCA_946409475.1 uncultured Lachnospiraceae bacterium | reverse complement strand
GGTCAGTGTGGTTTCTGTTATTGCTATTATTGCCTTTGTTTTTTACAAAGGTTTAAAACCCTTTTTCGGAGAAAATGCCTATAGCTTTATGGATTTTATTACAGGCTTACGCTGGGCACCGGGTGAGGATGTATATGGAATCTTCTATATGATAGTGGCATCTGTTTTATCCACAGCCGGAGCCATAATAATCGGAGTACCCATCGGTGTGCTGACCGCTGTGTTTATTGCGGAAATAGCTCCCAATTCTATTGTAAGAATCATGAAACCCTGTGTCGAATTACTTGCAGGAATTCCCTCGATTCTTTATGGAGCATTTGGTCTTGGTATTATTGTTCCGTTAATTTTGAAGGTATCTCCCAGGGTGCAGGGCCAGTCCCTGCTGGGTGTCATTATCGTTTTGACAATAATGATTTTGCCTACGATTGTTTCATTATCGGAAGCCGCCATAAGGGCCGTACCGAAATCTTATCGGGAAGCATCCTTAGGCCTGGGTGCTTCCAGAACACAGACAATTTTCAGTGCCGTATTGCCGGCGGCAAAATCCGGAATTCTGTCGGCCGTTGTTTTAGGGCTTGGAAGAGCCATTGGGGAAACAATGGCAGTCATGATGATTGCAGGCAATCCCACTGCCGGACTTCCGGAGAGCATCTGGGACATGGTAAGGCCGTTAACGACAAATATAGCCATGGAAATGAGCTATGCCTCGGGCAGGCAGGCGGAAATGCTTTTTGCAACGGGTGTAGTCTTATTTATATTTATTATTATTGTAAATCTTACCTTATTAAAATTGACCCATAAGGTTGGTGAAAAAAATGGATAGAAGAAAAAAAGACGGAATAGCCAATTTCTTTATATATGCCAGTGCAGGTATTACGGTATTTCTTCTGGTGTTTATTATACTGTTTATTGTGATAAAAGGATTGCCGGGGATTACCATTGATTTTTTGACCAGAAATTATGAAGATAAAACAACTTATGTGAACATTCAGCTAAATAAAGGAGAAGGCGGCATAGGAGAAGACGGTTATCTGCCCGTTCTGGGTGCTTATATAACCGTTAACGAGCAGAAGGGGATTGCTCTGACGAAAATTGATAAAGACTCACCTGTAAAAGAAGCTGTTGACGGGCTGGGCGAGGTATATGCATTAAAAAATAAGGATACGTTAACCAAAATTGAAGATACGGCAATAGACAGTTACGAAAAAGTAAAGGATTCCATGACACAAGAGGAATATTTAAAGAATATTGCGGAAATATTTTCTGAATATGCAGGCCAGAGCGTAAAAATAAAGGTCGTGAGACCTGGGGGCGGTATTGTCCCTATGGTTGTTACCACCTTCTATATGATAGTTTTATCGCTGCTTATTGCGGCGCCCGTCAGCATATTGGCAGCCATATATTTAAATGAATATGCGGTTAAGGGAAAGCTGTTAAATATCATACACTTTGCCATTAAAAATCTGGCAGGTATTCCGTCCATTATATATGGATTATTTGGTTCTCTGTTCTTTGTTCAAATATTAAAAATGCAGTATTCTCTTTTATCAGGAGCTATGACCATAAGCATTATTTTACTTCCTACGATTATCACGACAACAGAAGAAACCTTAAAGACCATCCCCAATACCTATCGGGAGTCATCCCTGGGATTGGGAGCCACAAAACTGCAGACAATAACAAAGGTGATTCTGCCTAGTGCCGTGCCGGGAATTTTAGTTGCTGTCTTATTAAGTGTAGGGAGAATAGTGGGAGAATCCGCCGCCCTTTTGTTAACGGCAGGAACGGTGGCACAAATTCCCAAGGCATTGTTCGGTAATTCGGCAAGTGGAGCTACCCTGACCATAAAGGCATATACACTTATGAAGGAAGAAAATGATTTGACCACCGCCTGTGCCATCGGCATTATTTTATTAATCATCATAATAGGAATCAATATTTCTTCAAAGTTAATTACTAAAAAACTTTTACAGAAAAAAGGAGCGTAATCAGTGAGCTTACAAAAAAAATGTAAATTTCAGGTCAATGACCTTAATTTATTTTATGGAAACTTTCAGGCTTTGAAAAATATAAATATGGATATCCATGAAAATGAAATTACGGCTTTTATCGGTCCTTCCGGCTGCGGCAAATCGACTTTTTTAAAGACAATAAACCGTATGAATGATTTGATTGACGGTGTTATCATTGAAGGAACCATAAAAATGGACGGAGTGGACATATACAGCGATATCGATGTCATAAAACTCAGAAAGAAGGTCGGTATGGTATTCCAACAGCCCAATCCCTTTCCCATGAGTATTTATGATAATGTTGCATATGGACCTCGGGTGCACGGTATTAAGAAAAAAGCCCAATTAGATGAAATCGTAGAGGAAAGCTTAAAGAGAGCGGCTGTTTGGGATGAGGTAAAGGACAGACTGAAGAAAAATGCTCTTTCCGTATCGGGAGGCCAGCAGCAAAGAGTCTGCATTGCCAGAGCCTTAGCAGTGGAGCCGGATGTTATCTTAATGGATGAGCCCACCTCTGCCCTGGATCCGATATCTACCATGAAGATAGAAGATTTGGCCCTGGAGCTTAAAAATAAATATACGATTATTATTGTTACCCATAACATGCAGCAGGCCAGCAGAATTTCGGACAGAACGGCATTCTTTTTAACCGGAGATATGATAGAGTACGGAGAGACGGAGCAGATTTTCAACAATCCGAAAGAGAAAAAAACGGAAGATTATATAACAGGTAGATTTGGTTAGGAGGATAATACTATGCCAGCACGACTAGCTTACTCGGTGGAATTAAAACAGATTAGAAATGATGTTATTAAAATGGGGTCGTATATTGAAGAATCCGTAGAGAAGGTTATGACGGCTTTAAAAAATACGAATTCTAAATTAGCGGAGGAAATAATGAAGGAGGATGACCGCATCGATGAATTGGAGCGGGAAATTGAAAGGCAGTGCATTACAATTATTGCAAAGCAGCAGCCTGTTGCCACAGACTTAAGAAAGATCACCTCCGTAATGCGAATGATAGCCGATATTGAACGTATTGCCGACCATTGCAGTGATATCTCGGAATATATTATTGAATTAGCAAAAGAGAAAGAAATTGTGACACCTCTTAACGTATTTGATATGATTGTCGCAATGAAGGAAATGGTTCTGGCTACCATAGAAAGCTATATAGAAGAGGATGTGGAAAAAGCAAAATGGGTAATTGACCAGGACGATGTGGTGGATGATTATTTTCATCAGATAAAAGATGAACTCTGTATTGCCATGAAGCACAATCCGAGTCAAATCAAGCAGTATGTGGATTTCCTGATGATTATTAAATATGTGGAACGAATGGCAGATCATTCTACCAATATTGCGGGCTGGATCATTTTTATAGCAACAGGTAAGCTGTAATACCTGTTGCACCTTTTTTGCCAAGGGGTTAAAATAAAGAAAATGATGTTGGGATGAAAAAATGAAGAAAAAATTATTATTTACCTATATCGTTATTATTGCGGTCACCCTCCTTGCCAGTGAATTTGCTTTTTGGACGAGAGGCTATGAGTTTATTGATAATCAGGCAATTCATAATAATGAAATGTATGTAAAAATTCTTAAGGATATTTTAGAAAGCAGGAATAGTAAAGAAAACAGCGACTATATCCGCTTTGCCAAAGAATATGCCGAGAGCTATAGCTTTCGTATCACGATTATCAATGAGGATGGAACGGTATTGGCAGATTCTAAGCATGATGAACAGACGATGGATAATCATTTGTCCAGGGAGGAAGTAAAAGGAGCCTTAAAAGGAAAAACCAGTTCTGTAAAGAGATATTCCAACACCATGAATATTTATTATTTGTATACGGCAATACCCTATTCTGACGGAAACGGGAACGGTATTTTAAGAATTGCCGTACCGCTTGACGATTTGAATGCTTTAAACAAAGAATTGGTAAAACAGGTTATTCTTGCACTGATTGTCTGTTTTTTATTTATTTCATTTATTGCTTTTTACTTTAGCAGATCCATAACACAGCCGTTAGATGAAATAACCGATGCTGCTGAAAAAATAGCCGGTGGGAATTACAGCGTTAAGATATATACCAGGCAGAAAAATCAAATCGGCAGGCTTGCTAAGGCATTTAACAGTATGGCGGTGAATCTGCAGGATTATGTATTGAATTTAAAAAAGCGAAACCATGAATTGGAAGCTATTTTGCAAAGTATGCAAAGTGCCGTTGTAGCCGTAGATAATTATGATGCGATTTTATTTTATAATGAGGCTTTTCAGAAAATGGCAAATTCCGTATCTAATTTACGGGGCAAGAACCTGGTTAATGTCATTCACAACAGCATCCTTTTGGATATCCTGGATAAAGTTAGAAAAAGCGAGGAAAATATAAGGAAAGAGGGAAAGCAGTTCGGGCCGGAGGAAAAAGTGATACGGGTTACCGGAACTCCCTTAAGACAGGACCCTATCAGAGAAATGGGCGTGCTGCTGATTATAGAAGATATCACGGATATTCGAAAATTAGAAAGTATGCGGACAGACTTTGTGTCTAATGTTACCCATGAGCTAAAAACTCCCCTGACCTCCATAAGAGGCTTCATCGAAACCCTGAAGGCAGGCGCCATAAAAGACGAAGCCATAGCAGGCAGATTTTTAGATATCATCGATATTGAGGCGGAACGGCTCAGCAATTTAATACAGGATATTTTATTGCTGTCCGAAATTGAGCAAAAAAAGGATTCCCATATGGAGGAATGTGATCTGAAGCCTTTAATTGAGGGAGTAATAGAGCTGCTGGCTCCTAAGGTCAAGAAGGATACGGAAGTGATTTTTCAGGTTAAGGAGGAAACTCTTCCCTATATCTGTAATCCGGACAGAATGAAGCAGTTATTTATTAATTTAATTGACAATGCCATCAAGCATACGGAGAAGGGCAGTATTACCATAGCCTGCCGGATTAAGGAGGGGCAATTGATTATATCCGTAGAAGATACGGGTATCGGTATCAAGCAGGAGGATTTGAACAGAATATTTGAACGCTTTTACCGGGTAGATAAAGGAAGGTCAAAAAAACTGGGAGGCACCGGATTGGGATTATCCATTGTAAAGCATATTATTGAGTTGTATAACGGATCCATATCGGTAGACAGTGATTTTGGCTTTGGCACTACCTTTACCATAACCCTGCCCTATGAAAGAGCGAAGCAGAAAGGAGATTGCGATGCGCACGGTTTTAGCGATAGATGATGAGGAACATATATTAGAGTTGATTTCCTATAATTTGGAAAGCAACGGGTATGCGGTTTTAAAAGCGGATACGGGTGAGGCGGCTTTAAAAATATTGGAGAGTACAAAAATAGATATTGTACTGCTGGATTATATGCTTCCCGGAATTGACGGGATTGAGGTATTAAAACAAATCAGAAGTAATTCCGCTTTGAGGAAAATCCCTGTTATTATGTTAACGGCAAAGAATGATGAAATCAGCCGTGTGATTGGATTGGAGCTGGGCGCCGATGATTATTTGGGAAAGCCTTTTGGTGTTCATGAATTATTGGCCCGAATGAAGGCGGTACTGCGAAGAACGGATGCCAATACCGGTGACGGCGATGACGAGGAAGTGATCGTGATCGATAATATCATTATTAATCAAACAAAAAGGATTGTAACGGTAGAGGGCAGGGAAATTGAATTATCAAAAAAAGAATTTGAATTATTATATTTACTGGCTAAGAACAGGGGGAGGGTATTTACCAGGGATCATTTGCTGGAAAGTATCTGGGGGTATGATTATTACGGAGAAACCAGAACGGTAGATGTGCATATAAGAAACCTGAGAAAAAAAATAGAAGAGGATGGGGATCATCCCAAGTATATTAAAACAGCAAGGGGCTTTGGATATAAATTCACGTAATTAGCAGGTTTTTTCTTGCATTCCCTATATTCATCATGTAAAATTAGCTTAGCAATGGAATAATACATATGAGGTTGAGAGAATGCATATTGATGTATCGGATAAAAAGCAAATGAAAAGCAGTTCGCAGGCATCCTATGTAAATGTAATAGATAAAAAAGAGATTCAAAAGATTCAGGATCATTTTAATGAAGTTTGTAAAGTGTATTCTTTTTGTGCCGACAGTATGGGGAATCCCTTCACCGGCCTGCCTGATAATATACCCGATATTTCGCTTCTGAAAGAACTGTTTGGGGATAAATATTATTATATTATGTATGAGTACCTGAAGGGGAATGATATTGAAAAGCAGGTTATCGAAATTACCGAATATCCGAATATTATGCTGGCCGGTTTTAAAATAGAAGTAAATTCCAATGAGAAATATTTTTGGATTATATATGGAATACTGGAGGATACGGAAGCTGAAACCGGAAATAAAAAAATAGCAGAGGGATTTCAGCATAAAATATCGAAAAAAAACTTTTATTATGCCGTTGATTTGTTAAGGTTAATAATTACCGGGATATACGGTAAATCCAAAATGGACAGGGAAACTGTTAAGGAAATGAATCACAAGAAAAATGCGGTACAGAACCTGGAGAATGAGCTTAGAAAAAACGAAGCAATGACCTCCATAGTCCAGCTGCTGGAGAGTGATAATTCCTTTGAAGACATTTTGACGGAAATATTAAAAACCACCTGTGAATTATTATCCATCAGCTGTGCTAATGTTATGCAGATTAACAGAAACGGTATAGAAGTAGATATTATAAGCAGTTATAGCACTTATCAAGGGGAAGAGGCCTTTCCGTCTAAAAAAAATATTCAAATAAATTCCATTCCTTTTTTAAATGATAAACCGGTTATTTTATCCTGTAATTCTTATATTTCTGAAGAAGTACTGCGCTTTTTGAAGGAAAGGGATATAAAATCCTTAATCCTGATGCCTATTCTTCATAATAACAAGGTTGTGATGTATGCTTGTGTTTTTGAACAGCTATTTGACAGAGTCTGGCAATTATCTGAGATAAAATTTATCGGTGATGTAATTAAGATTATTCAAAGTATATTAACAAAAAGAATAGCTAAAAATTCTTTTGCCAGTTCCTATGCTTCTTTAGAGGCAATACTAAATAATGTGGGAAGTGGTTTGTTTGTACGTGATATTGAGACAAATGAGCTGCTGTTTGCCAACAGGGTATTTTTA
>CAMJWQ010000177.1 GCA_946409475.1 uncultured Lachnospiraceae bacterium | reverse complement strand
CCTGGACAGTGTTGATCAGGAAGCCTGTATCCCAAGTATTAATTCGGCAACAGAAGCAGGGATTGGTGTCATTAACCTTGACAGCGGTGTTGGTGAAGGAGCCAATGACATTACGACCGTCTATTCCGACAACAAGCAAAATGGCAGACTGGTTGGATTGGAATATGCAAAAAAAATGGGTGATGCCGCAATCAAAGCTATTATTCTAAGCGGGGCAAAGGGCAACGTTGCCGGACAGGAAAGAAGAGAAGGTCTTTTTTGTGGAATCATTGAAGGAAAAACAGGAATGAGTGAAGAGGACGCATGGACGGCAGCAGAGGTATTTGAACAGGACTTAACGTCTAAGGGCAAAGCGGCAAACGAAGCAGCAAATTTCTCAGTTGTTGGGCAGGGCTGGGGCAGCTGGACAGAAGAGGACGGCTTAACGGCAGCAGAAGATTTGATTACTGCAAACCAGGATATTACAACGGTATTGGGAGAAAATGACCAGATGTTATTTGGTGCAATGACAGCCCTGGATAATGCGGGAATCACAGGAGTTGATATTGTAGCGGCGGCGGATGGTGCAAAGGCGGCGTATGATCTGATCAAAGAGGGCAGGTATTTTGCAACCGGTGAGAATAGTCCTTATAAGGTAGCTCAGCTGGGTATCCAGATCGCAAAGGATATTTTGGTGAACGGAAAAGATCCTGATGGTTATGATGATATCACCATGACGGAAGCAGTGGCGGTAACTGCCGACAATGTGGAGGAGCATTACGATTATGGTTTTTAATGAAAAAGAGTAAAAGGATATAACAATAATAGTAAGAGGGTCCTCTTTATACGGGGGGATCTTCTACGTATTAAGAGTAAAGGAGAAGGCCACATGCAGGATGGGTACAAAATTGAAATGAAGGATATAACAAAGCATTTTGGCGGTGTCAAGGCTCTGAATCATGTTTCATTAAAAATTAAAAAGGGTGAAATTCACGCACTGATCGGTGAAAACGGCGCGGGAAAATCGACATTGATGAAAATCCTGTCCGGTGCATACCAAAAGGATGAAGGACAGATTTTTATTGACGGAAAAGAAGTTAAAATTACATCACCGAAGGACGCAAAGGATTTGGGAATAGCCGTTATCTATCAGGAATTTATGCTGGCCCCGGACTTAACGGTGGCCGAGAATATATCCATAGACAGGCTGGCAGCCACAGGAGCATTGATAGACTGGAGACGGCTGAAAAAGATTGCAGGCGACCAGTTGGCAAAGCTTGGATTTAATACAATTGATCCCGGAACAAAGGTCGGAAACCTAAGTATTGCATACCAGCAGATCGTGGAAATTTGTAAGTGTCTTACAAGGAATGCGGATGTTATTGTTTTTGACGAGCCTACGGCAGTTTTGACATTCACGGAAATTGAAAAATTATTTGAGATCATTCGGAGATTAAAAGCCGAAGGAGTCAGTATTATTTATATCTCGCATCGTTTGGATGAAATATTTGAGCTGAGTGATAATATTACGGTGTTAAAGGATGGGGGATATGTGGATACGGTTCCTGCTTCCTCCATTACAAAGGAAATCCTTGTCAGTATGATGGTAGGAAGAACAATTACACAGATGTTTCCAAAGAGAAATGCCAGAATCGGAGAAGAAATATTAAAGGTTGAAAATCTGAATGCAGGTACTATGGTAAAGGATGTGAGTTTTACGGTAAGATCGGGGGAAATCCTTGGATTCAGCGGTCTGGTCGGAGCAGGAAGAACGGAAACGATGCGGGCCGTATTCGGAGCGGATAAAATAGATTCGGGTAAAGTGACTTATTTTGGAAAAGAAGTGCATTTCAAGCATCCCAAAGAGGCAGTCGGCAGTGGCTTCGGATTCCTTCCGGAAGACAGAAAAAAACAAGGCTTGCTGCTGGAACAGAGTATCCGGATCAATACAACACTTGCTTCCATACATAAAGTAACAAACAAGCTGGATATCATTAACCATAAAAGAGAAAAAAAATATGTCCGGGAATTACTGGAAGGCATTAATACGAAGTATGGTTCCGCGGAGGATAATGCAGACAGCCTGAGTGGCGGGAATCAGCAGAAGGTTGCACTGGCAAAATGGGTTTTCGCAGACTGTAAATGTATTGTGTTTGATGAGCCGACCCGCGGGGTTGATGTAGGTGCAAAAACAGAAATATATAAGATTATGAATAAGCTGGCGGAAGAAGGCGTGGGAATTATCATGATTTCCTCCGAGATGACGGAAATTATCGGCATGTGCGACAGGGTTATTGTTATGCGGCAGGGAAGAGTCAGCGGAGAGCTCAATAAAGAATTGATTGAGGAAAACGCATTAATAAAATACGCAATGGGGGTATAGCTACATGGACAAAAGTAAGATGAAATGCGTAAAGAAAAAACTAATAGACAATAATACGTATCTGATTCTGTTGCTGCTGTTTATTGTGTGCAGTATATTATCCGATACCTTTTTTACCGCAATGAATATCCGGAATATTGCCCTTCAGCAGTCAGGCCCCATTCTGGTTGCCATAGGTATGTTGTTTGTTGTACTGACAGGCGGGATTGATTTGTCAGTGGGATCGGTTATGGCAATTGGTGCTTCGGTATCCGCTATTTTAGTCCGGGACTACCAGATAAATTTTTTGGGCGCTATTCTGATTGCCCTGCTGGCCGGTATGGTGTTTGGAATATTTACCGGTATATTGGTAGCATATGCTGATTTTCAAGGTTTTGTTGCTTCCCTTGCTACTATGACCATTGCCAGAGGAACCGCTTTCGTAATTACCAATGGTACGCCCATAAAGATACAGGAAGGAACCTTGGATAATCTGGTAAAGGCAAACAATTTTTTCCCTATCATTATCATAGCAATTGCTGCGATTATTTTATTTGCATTAATTCAGCACTATACGGCATGGGGACGTACGGTGATTGCAATCGGCAGTAACCGTATGGCGGTAAGGCTGGCAGGTATCCGGACAAAGAGATATTTGATGTCTGTATATGGCGTAGCAGGAGTCTTATCGGCACTGGCAGGAGTATTTATTGCAGCCAGGGCTTCGACCGGCAGTGCTACCGTTGGACAGGGACAGGAGCTGGATGCCATTGCGGCCTGTGTAATCGGCGGTGCAAGCCTGGCAGGCGGGAAAGGCTTTGTGGTTAAAACCGTAGCGGGGGCCTTGGTTCTTGCCCTTATCGGTAATATCATGAACCTGATGGCTGTGCCATCTTATCCGCAGGATATTATAAAGGGATTTATTATTATCGCAGCGGTATTATTACAGATTGTGACAAACAAATCGGACAAAACCGTTTAATTATGTTGTTGAGAAAACAAAAAGCAGCGGATGCCGTAACAGGAAAAATATAAAAGAGGAAGCAGTATGGTACAGGCAGTAATGACAAAGCCGGGCGTAATTGTATTTAATGATGTTCCCGTTCCGGAGATGGGACCGGATCAGATAAAGGTAAAAATCAAAAGAATCGGCGTATGCGGATCGGATGTCCACGTAAATCATGGAAAGCATCCATATACAAGCTATCCGGTGGTTCAGGGACATGAAGTATCCGCACAGGTGGTCGAAGCCGGGGAAAAAGTAACAAATGTCAAAGTGGGGGACAAAGTAACGATTCAGCCTCAGGCAGTATGCGGAAAGTGCTATCCCTGCACCCATGGTATGTATAATGACTGTGAGGTGCTGAAGGTTATGGGCTTTCAGACAACAGGGATGGCAAGTGAGTATTTTGTCGTTGATGCAAAAAAGGCATTGAAGCTGCCGGATACCATGAGCTGGGAACACGGAGCCATGATAGAGCCTTTGGCCGTAGCGGTACATGCCGTAAGGCGTGCCGGTGATATAAAGGATAAGAAGATTCTGGTATTTGGCGGAGGGCCGATTGGTAATCTGGTTGCACAGTCGGCAAAGGCCATGGGGGCATCCGGGGTCTTATTGGCAGAGATAAGCAGATACCGTCTGGCAGCGGCTGAAAAATGCGGAATCGGCACGGTAAATAACGGAGAAGGTGATTTACTGGGAAAAATAGTATCTGCTTTTGGAGAAGACAGGGCAGACTGCATTTTTGAATGCATTGGGATTAATCCGACAATGAAGCAGGCAATCCGGTATGCAAGAAAGGGAAGCTCCATTATTGTAGTCGGTGTTTTTGGCGAGCCGGCTACCATTGATATGGGGTGCGTACAGGACCATGAACTGTCGTTGATTGCAAGTGCGATGTATAGGGAGGAGGACTATATTAAGGCAATTGAGCTTGTGAAGGAAGGGTTGATTGATTTTGATACACTCATCACAAATAAATTGAAGTTTCGGGATTATGCGGAGGCATATAAGCTGATTGACGAACAAAAAGATAAGGTCATGAAGGTTATTATCGACCTGGATTAGCTGCTTTGACGGTAAGGTAATGTTATAGGATAGTACCGGTGGTCTTAAGGCAGGTATATGGGAATAAATGCTTGATTTCCTTTTATTATTAATGAATTCCGGTATGACCGGAAGGGTATCTCAATGGAAAAGGGCTTCCGATTTATTATAACTATGTAGATACTTAATAACAAACAAGAAGCTCTCCTGTTGAAAAAATGCTTACATATATGAAATACGCGGGAAAACACTTGATAAACCTACATAAATGAGAGGGCTTTCCCAGCTAAAAAGATGCAGATAAGCTTGAAAACAGTATTACAATATAATACAATATGACTAAATATATGTAAAAATGATACAGTAAATAAAAATAAAAGGAGAGTTTTTATGCTTCAGGATCAACGGTTAAACAAAAATGTACCTATTCCGCTGTACTTTCAATTAAAAGAGCTGATTATGAATGAGATAAGAAATGGTAATTATAAAAGCGGAGAAGTAATCCCTACGGAAAATGAAATTGGGGAAATATTCGAAATCAGCCGGACAACAGTAAGACAGGCCATAAGAGAGCTTGAGAATGAAGGATGGTTATACCGGAAAAAAAGCAAGGGCACCTTTGTTTCGAAACCCAAAATCAACCAAAGCTTTATACAGGCATTGGGCTCATTTAATGAGCAGATCCTTAAATCGGGAAGAACTCCGCGGACGGAGCTTTTGGATTTTAAGCGCATGGCACCTCCGGAGCAGGTAGCGGCCACTCTGGAGCTTGCTCCGGGTGATAAAGTAATATTTATTCACCGGAGGAGATATGCGGATGATGAGCCCATTGTTATGGTAAAAACATATCTGCCTTATAAGGAATGCAGCTTTGTGATGAAGCATGATCTGGAAAATGAATCCTTATATCCCATATTAGGAACAAATGAAGAAACAAAGATATATAAAATAAGGCGGTTTATTGAAGCAACGGATGCGAAGGCTTACGACATGAAAAATTTGAATATCGGCAGAGGAAAGGCCATACAGCGGTTCATGTCAGTGGGATACAATGTATTTGACAAACCGATTGAATATTCGATTGCCCGGTACCGAGGCGACAGAAATACATTTGAAGTGGTAATTGGTGCGAACAGTTCGTATAGCCAATCGATCAAAAAATAGGAATACCATGTGGAATTTCTGGAAGGGAGGCTGATTGAAATGGGAAAATATATATTGGCACATGATTTGGGAACTTCAGGAGACAAGGCCACCTTATTTTCGGAGAGCGGGAAATTATTGGGAAGCATGGTCAGCAGTTACGATACATTTTATTTTAACAGTACATGGGCGGAGCAGGATGCACTTGACTGGTGGAATGCGGTATGCAGGTCCAGTAAAAGCTTAATAAATTCCTTGAAAATAAATCCTGCCGAAATTGCCGTAGTCAGTTTCAGCGGGCAGATGATGGGATGCCTTTGTGTGGATAAAAAGGGAAATCCCTTAAGAAGATCCATTATATGGGCGGATCAAAGGGCGCAAAGGCAGGCGGAGCAAATCAATGAACGAATTAGCCAGAAGGACTTTTATCATATTGCAGGGCACCGGAATACGGCATCTTACGGAGTCCAGAAGCTGATGTGGGTTCGGGATAATGAGCCTGAAATTTATGAACAGACCTATAAAACCCTGAATGCCAAGGATTTTATTGTGTTCCGTCTCACGGGAAAGTTCTATACGGAATATTCGGACGGCAACAGCAACGCATGCTTTGATATCCTGAATTTAAAATGGTCCGACCGGATTATTGAATATGCGGGAATCGATCCTGAGAAATTACCTGAACTGAAGCCATCTACGTTCGTTGCCGGCGGTGTGACCGGAGAAGCAGCAAAAGCGACCGGCCTGGCAGAGGGAACACCTGTTGTCCTCGGGGGAGGAGACGGTGTTACCGCTAATGTGGGTTCCGGCTCCATCAGTCCCGGAAAAACGTATTGCTGTATGGGGACATCCGCATGGATTACGACTACATCGGAGAAACCCATATTTGATGAAGAGATGCGCACGGTCACCTGGGCTCATGTTATCCCCGGCTTATATGCTCCCAACGGGACGATGCAGTATGCCGGAGGGGCCTATAGCTGGTTAAAGAATACCATATGTAAAATGGAATCTTATGATGCCGGGCTTCATGGAAAATCACCGTATGATTATATGAATGAGCAAGTCGAAAAGAGTCCGGCGGGAGCAAACGGAATTATTTTTCTGCCGTACCTGTTGGGGGAACGTGCACCGAGATGGAATCCAAAAGCCAGGGGTGCATTTATAGGGCTGAAATCCGAAAACCAACGGAGTGACATATTAAGAAGCGTTTTGGAAGGAATTACCATGAATCTGTCCATAATCCTTGAAATCCTGCGTAAACAGGTGGAGATTAATGAGATACTGGTAATTGGAGGAGGAGCAAAAGGAGCCGTATGGCGTCAGATTATGGCTGATGTTTATAACGCAAAAATTATTGTTCCTGCTTTACTGGAAGAGGCAGGCTCCATGGGGGCTGCCGTTACGGGAGGCGTAGGTGCAGGGTTGTTTAAGGACTTCCGTGTGATTGATAAATTCCTGGAGATTAACGAGATACGGCTGCCAAATAAGGATTCGGTGGCAGCGTATGGGCCGGTGAAGGAATTGTTTGATGAATGCTACTTTGCCCTTGAAAAGGTTTTTGCTAAAATGATATGAAATATGATTCTTATTTCATAGGAAATTGCGTCCTATGAAATAAAACCCTCCGGGGGATGCACACGAATGCA
>CAMJWQ010000176.1 GCA_946409475.1 uncultured Lachnospiraceae bacterium | reverse complement strand
GGAAAAACCGGTGTCTGAGGAAAAGCCGGTAAGGGCCGGTTTCCTCCGTACCCTAAAGGCTGATTTATTAACCCCGGCAGCCTTAGCGGATTACCTCGTTAAATCCCCATTTACCGCAAATACTTCGCTATATATTTTCCCGTATAGGAAGCCGGAATGGCTGCCACTTGTTCAGGGGTACCTTCCGCAATCACTTTTCCGCCCCCGTCTCCTCCTTCCGGGCCCATATCAATAATATAATCCGCCGTTTTAATCACATCCAAATTATGTTCTATTACAATAACGGTGTTGCCCCCTTCCGCCAACCGTTTTAATATGTCTACCAATTTGTGTACATCGGCAAAGTGAAGGCCTGTTGTGGGTTCATCAAGAATATAGATGGTATTCCCCGTGCCTCGCTTGCTTAGTTCTGTCGCCAGTTTAATTCTCTGGGCCTCTCCACCGGATAAAGTAGTGGAGGGTTGTCCTAATTTAATATAGGATAAGCCCACATCGTTTAATGTTTCAATTTTTCTGCGTATACCTGGAACATTTTCAAAAAACCGCAATGCCTCTTCCACCGTCATGTCCAAAACGTCAAATATATTTTTCCCTTTATAACGAACCTCTAATGTTTCTCTGTTATATCTCTTGCCCTGACACACCTCGCAGGGTACAAAAACATCCGGCAGAAAGTGCATTTCAATCTTAATAATACCGTCACCGCTGCAGGCTTCGCATCTGCCTCCTTTTACATTAAAACTAAATCTGCCTTTTTGATAGCCCTTCGCCCTGGCATCCGCCGTTGATGCAAATAAATCTCTGATTAAATCAAACACTCCCGTATAAGTAGCAGGATTGGACCGGGGAGTCCTGCCGATTGGCGATTGATCAATATCGATTACTTTATCCAGCTTTTCCACACCTGTAATCCCCTTATGTTTACCGGGAATTACCCTGGCACGGTTTAATTTTCTTGCCAGAGTTTTATATAGGACCTCATTTACCAGAGAACTTTTTCCGGAACCGGATACACCTGTAACGCAGGTCATCACTCCAAGAGGAATATTGACGGTAACATTTTTTAAATTATTCTCACTGGCCCCTTTAATTGTTAAAAAGCCCGCCGGTTTTTTCCTTTCCTGGGGAACGGGTATTTTTATCCGTCCGCTTAAATATGCTCCCGTAATGGAATTTTCATTCTCCATTATTTCATCAGCCGTACCGGCAGCCACTACTTCACCGCCATGCTCTCCGGCACCCGGACCGATATCCACAATATAATCAGCAGCGAACATGGTATCTTCATCATGCTCTACCACTATTAATGTATTCCCCAGATCCTTCAGATTCTTTAATGTATTCAGGAGCTTGTCATTGTCTCTTTGATGTAACCCTATACTGGGTTCATCCAAAATATAGGCAACTCCAACAAGACCGGATCCGATTTGTGTCGCCAGACGAATCCTCTGAGCCTCTCCTCCCGACAGGGAGCCTGTTGCTCTGGCCAAGGTCAGATAATCCAGTCCGACGTCAATCAAAAAACCGACTCTCGCCCTGATTTCTTTTAATACCTGTGCTCCTATTAACTGCTGTGTATCCGTTAATTTCAGATTCTTTAGAAAATTATTTAATTTTCCAATGCTCATAACTGTTATTTCATGTATATTCTTATCATTAACGGTAACTGCAAGAGCCTCTTTTTTCAGTCTCTGTCCCTTACAGGTTTTACAGGGAGTAATCCTCATAAAGCTTTCGTATTCCTGTTTCATGGTATCGGAACCCGTTTCTCTGTATCTGCGCTCCACATTACGGATCAGTCCTTCAAAGGCCACGTCATAGATACCTTCTCCCCTCTGTCCCCTGTAATACACCTTTACACTTCTGCCGCCGGTTCCGTTAATCAGCATATTTCTTATTTTTTCCGGTAATTTTTCAAAGGGGGTATTCAGGTCAAACTTATATTCTTTTGCCAATGCAGAAAGTATGGCATACGTATAACTGGCCGGATCCGTACAGGAAGCCCAGCCCGTTACCACAATGGCACCTTCCGCAATGCTTAAGCTCTTATCGGGTATCATTAAATCTTCGTCAAATTCCATTTTATAACCTAATCCAAAACAATCCGGACAGGCACCGAAAGGATTGTTAAAGGAAAAACTCCTGGGTTCAATTTCCTCAATGCTGATATTGCAGTCCGGACAGGAAAAGCTCTGACTAAAATTCAGGGAATTACCATCAATTACATCCACCGTCAGAAGGCCGTCAGAAAGATTTAATACCGTTTCAATAGAATCGGTTAATCTTTTTTCAATACCCGGTTTTATGATTAATCTGTCGACAATGATTTCTATGGTATGTTTAATATTCTTGTCCAGTTTAATTTCTTCTGTTAATTCATAAAGATTACCGTCTATTCTTACACGTACATAACCGTTCTTTTTAGCCTGCTCCAAAAGCTTGACATGCTCTCCCTTTCTTCCCCGGACAACCGGCGCCAGTAATTGTATCTTCGTTTTTTCCGGCAGCCGTATGATTTGATCCACCATCTGATCTACCGTCTGCTTCTTTATTTCTTTCCCGCATTTGGGACAATGGGGAATTCCTATTCTTGCATACAGCAGTCTGAGGTAATCGTAAATTTCGGTAACGGTCCCCACGGTGGAACGGGGGTTTCTGTTCGTTGATTTCTGATCAATAGAGATAGCCGGCGAAAGACCTTCTATACTCTCCACATTAGGCTTTTCCATTTGTCCGAGAAATTGCCGTGCGTAGGAGGATAAGGATTCCATATATCTCCTCTGTCCTTCCGCATATATAGTATCAAATGCCAGTGATGATTTTCCGGAGCCGCTCAAGCCCGTTAAAACAACAAATTCATTTCTGGGAATATCCAAGCTTATATTTTTTAAATTATGTTCGTTAGCACCGCGTATTTTTATATATTGCTTTTTATTATCCATGTCCTTATTCTCATTCCTTTATGATAGAGTACAAGCCGTATTGACCAAAATCATTTTTCATATGAATACAAGCTCAAATTATTTCGCTTATTCATATAAATATTTTTTTAACTCCAATAATTTATCTCTTAATTCCGCAGCCGCTTCAAAATTAAGGTCTGCGGCCGCCTGCTTCATTTTCTTTGTTAATTCGCTTATTAATTTCTCTAATTCCTTTTTATCCATAGATTCCGGATCTTTTTCCATCCTATATTCTTCTTTTGCAATTTCCTTTGATATACGGATAAGATCCCGAACGGCCTTTTTAATTGTCCGGGGCGTAATTCCATGTTCTTTATTATATTGTTCCTGTATGGTACGCCTGCGGTTTGTTTCTTCAATGGCAGCAGCCATAGACTCGGTAAGGGTGTCCGCATACATGATAACATGTCCTTCCGCATTTCTCGCGGCACGGCCTACCGTCTGTATCAAAGAGGTTTCGGAACGTAAAAAGCCTTCCTTATCAGCATCTAATATCGCAACTAGAGAGATTTCCGGAATATCCAGTCCTTCTCTTAATAAATTGATTCCTACCAATACATCAAACACGTCCAGCCGCATATCCCTTATGATTTCCGATCGCTCCAGGGTATCAATATCAGAATGCAGATATTTCACCCTTATACCGACCTCCTTCATATAATCTGTCAAATCTTCTGCCATTCTTTTTGTTAATGTAGTAATCATAATCTTATTTTTCCTGGCAGTTTCTTTTTTAATCTCGGAAATCAAATCATCTATCTGGCCATTCACAGGTCTGATTTCTATCTTAGGATCCAATAATCCCGTAGGTCTAATAATTTGCTCCGTTCTTAATAATTCGTGATCTTTTTCATAAACAGAGGGAGTAGCCGATACAAACATCATCTGGCTGATCTTACTCTCGAATTCTTCAAAATTCAATGGCCTGTTGTCTAATGCCGAAGGCAGACGGAATCCATAATTAACCAAAACGGTTTTTCTGGAGCGGTCCCCGGCAAACATACCTCTTACTTGAGGAATAGTAATATGGGATTCATCTACAATAATGAGAAAATCATCCGGAAAATAGTCCATGAGTGTATGAGGAGGTGCCCCTTCCGGCATATCGTTCAAGTGTCTGGAATAATTTTCTATACCGGAACAGAAGCCTGTTTCTTTCAACATTTCCACATCAAAATTAGTTCTCTCCGAAATCCTCTGGGCTTCCAGTAATTTATCTTCCTGTTTAAAATATCGAATCTGTCCCTCCAGTTCTTTTTCAATTTCAACTGCCGCTTTATTAATTTTTTCCTGAGGGACCACATAATGAGAGGCCGGGAATATAGCGCAATAATCCAGTAGATATTTAGGTTTTCCCGTAACAATATCTATTTGTGTGATTCTTTCAATTTCATCACCAAAAAATTCTACCCGAATGGCCAATTCGCTCTCATCTGCCGGAAATACTTCCAGTACGTCACCTCTGACACGAAAGGTACCCCGGTGAAAATCCATGTCATTTCTGGTATACTGCATATTTACCAGCTCAAGCATTACCTGATCCCTGTCCTTCTGCATTCCGACACGCAGGTTTACAATCATATTCTGATAGTCCTCCGGACTTCCCAGACCATAGATACAGGAAACACTGGCAACCACAATAACATCCTTCCTTTCGGACAGTGCTGCCGTCGCGGATAAACGCAGTTTATCTATTTCATCATTTATGGAGGAGTCTTTTTCTATATACGTATCTGTAGATGGTACATAAGCTTCCGGTTGGTAATAATCGTAATAGCTCACAAAATATTCCACAGCATTTTCCGGAAAAAATTCCTTAAACTCACCATAAAGCTGAGCCGCCAGGGTTTTATTATGTGCAATAATCAATGTGGGTTTATTGAGAGCCTGTATGACATTAGCCATAGTAAAGGTCTTTCCGGAACCTGTTACACCTAAAAGAGTTTGAAATTGGTTCCCCTCCCGGAATCCGTCTACCAATTCCTTAATGGCCTGTGGCTGGTCTCCGGTGGGCCGGTATTCTGCTACCAGTTTAAAATGATCCATCCTGTAACCTCCTGTACAGAATGCATTATATCACTATTTATATAGGATTGCAAACATTTGTTCTGTATACTGCCGGAATAGTGATCCTTATGGTTATTATGGTTCTTTTATAGGAAATTATAGGAATGGCGAAGTGTATTTCTATATCTCCAAGCAAACATAAATGGGGGGGTAACGCGGTAGTCCGCTAAGGCTGCCAAGAGACTGTGAAATCAGCCTTTAGATAGGGGGCACGGAGGAAACCGGCCCTTACCGGCTTTCCCTCAGCCCCCGGTTTTTCCTTTGGAATTTTCTAATAGCCGTCTGTTATGCGAAATACAGGAAAAGGTTTCCATTATAAAAACAGCAGATCCAATAAAAGAAAAAACGATAATATAATTGGACACGTTTCTCTTCACAGCGTAATAAATTACCGCATTAACCCCCCCTTTAATTAAACCTCAGCGCATCAATAGGACTCATTTTAGCTGCCTTTCTGGCAGGATATATACCAAAGAATATACCTACGCCAGATGAAAATATGGTGGCCACAAATACAGTTCCGGCGCTAATCTTAGGCGCAAATCCAAGAATAGGAATGGAGCAGATTAAATAGGCTCCGCAAACGCCAAATAAAATGCCGATAATTCCCCCTATTAATGTAATAATTGCCGATTCCGACAAGAATTGCAGCATAATGGAACCGGTCCGGGCCCCTAATGCTTTACGAATACCGATTTCTCTGGTTCTTTCCGTAACGGATACCAGCATGATATTCATGACTCCGATTCCGCCTACCAATAGGGAAATGGCCGCAACAAATACGATAAATATAGTGATAATACTAAGAACCGAAGTGATTTGATCCAGTGTACCGCTCATATCTTCGACAGAATAAATCTGCTCACCGCGTCTGTTATGTCTTAGTTCCATCAGCGTAACCACATCATTCGCCACTTCCTTCGAATATTTGACATCCTCACTTGCGATATAAAAGGAATTAAAATTATCGATTTGATACCCATAGCCATACTCCATCAGATAATACGGAATATATAGGGATATGCTGTCCGATTCATAGGCAAAGGAAAGCATACCGCTGCTCTCGACTTTCGTAATACCGATAATTTTAAGGGTCTGCGTGATATTATTAATGCTTAAATCAATCGTCATACCGATTACATCTTTTGTCCCGAATATTTTTTTAGCATCCTCTCCGCTAATGACACATACATTCTTTCCGGACTCAAATTCTTCTTTATTGTAAAATCTTCCCGTTTCCACCTTTTCATTGCCTATAAATTGAACCAGGTCAGGACTGCCTCCGTAAACAGAAGTCTCAAAGGAGCGGTTGTTTCCTATCGTAGTCCCCCTAAAGCTCATATAGGGGGAAACTCCGATTACATGATTTACCTTTTCGCTTACGGCATCCAGGTCCTCTATGGTGAAATAATCCGGCTGGGATATTTCTTTAGAGCTGTCTACATAAGCATAGATCTGATTACCTCCCATAGCACTCAATTCACTGTTTATTTCAGACTGCGCACCGTTTCCAATCCCTATTATCATGATAACTGAGGATATACCGATAATAATACCAAGCATTGTCAAGAATGACCTGCCTTTATTTCCCCGGATATTATCCACAGCCATCTTAAGATATTCTAAAAGCTGTGCCATAAATTCTCTCCTTCATATTCTTTTGAAGCCGATCTATCGTATATATGTACATCCTAAAATCAAATTACGCATGCACTCACCAGTGCCGATCAGCCTTCCGCATTTAGCCGGACTTATTGCTCTTCCGTAACGGCGGTTACCATCATCCCCTCGGTGATATCACCGTTAAAAGAGCTTATTACCATATCACCGACATTTAATCCTTCCTTTATTTCCGTATAAAGGTCGGAGGAAATTCCCGTAACAATATCCTTTCTTGCGACAATACCGTTTTCCACCACATAACAGAATTCTCCGCTTGTATCCACATTAACTGCTTCAATGGGCACCAGCAATACGTCTTTCAATTCGGCCAGCTTAACATTTACCTTAGCTTCCACTCCCAAATAAATGTTTTCATCAGGATTATCAATATGAACTTCCGCTTCTATTACCTGGGCACCGGATTCATTTGTTTTAGCCACCTTACTGATTCTGCTGACAGTTCCCGTATATTGTTTGCCGGCAAAGGTAATTTCTGCTTTCTGCCCTTCCTTTGCATTTTCCAAATCATATTTTGTTAAAG
>CAMJWQ010000175.1 GCA_946409475.1 uncultured Lachnospiraceae bacterium | reverse complement strand
CTCTTATTTTTGTTTTCCACTCAAATAGTCAGTTATTTCTTCTATTGCCGCCGCTTCATCCTTTTCATCGTTTCCATCTGCAATAACAGTTATTTTTTCACCTGCAGCCAAGCCAAGTGACATCATACCCATTATACTTTTAGCGTTTACTTTTTTTTCATTTGTCTGTAAACAAATACGGCTTTCATACTTACTTGCAATCTGCACTAACAGAGCCATGGGCCTTGCTTCCAGACCATTTGCCAATTGAATTGTTACTGATTTTTCCATCATAATGTCTCCTCCTTTTGATCCCTTAGCTGATCCGCTAATTCACTTAACTTTCTCAATCTATGGTTTACCCCTGATTTGCCGACCTGTGGATTTAACAGCATTCCGAGCTCCTTTAACGTTGCTTCGGGATGCTTAAGCCGCAATTCAGCTATTTCAGCCAACCCCTTCGACAGAGTATGAAACCCAATCGTTTTACTGATATATTGTATATCCTCAACCTGTTTAACGGCCGCCGAAACCGTTTTATTGATATTTGCAGTTTCACAATTAACACGTCTGTTGACGGAATTACGCATCTCCTTGAGAATTCTGACATTTTCCAAATTCATTAAGGCAACATGTGCTTCCATAATATTAAGCATATCTACTATCTGCGTACCGTCCTTTATATATACTACATAGTATTTCTTTCTTTTTATAATTTTTGCATCCATTTGAAAATGATTAATAATTTCCTGTAATTGATTTGCTTTTTCTTTTGTTATGCAAACTATTTCCAAATGATAAAATTTTTCAGGATCACTGATGGAACCGGCCGCCAAAAATGCCCCTCTTATAAAAGCCCTTTTACAGCAGGCATTTTGTATCAGTATGGTATTGATGACAGGCAGCATATCATTATTACGGTTGTCCCAAAGCTTTACGGCCTTTAGAACCTCCATGGCATCTTCCGTCTTTTTTATCACCAAATGATATATTCTTGCTTTTTTTAAATATACATTACGTTTTACGGAAAGTTCAGTATCTATATTAAATGTTTTTTTTATTAAAGTAAAGTATTTTCTTGCGACTGCCACATTTTCTGTCTGCACCCTTAAATCCACTCTTCCATTGGGATACTTCATAAGTTTTCCGCAGCAGCTGATAACGGCTGCAAGCTCTGCCAAACGGCAATGTCTTCCCAAACTTATCTGTCTTGACAATTCATCCTTTACCTCGCCGGAAAAAGACATAAAACCACCTACCTGCCTTTATCGTTATTTCAAAATATCCCTGTGTTCAACCTTCAAACCATATTTGCCCTGATTTTGCAATTGCTTATATAATTGGTTGGCCAGGGTAACAGACCTGTGCTTTCCGCCCGTACAGCCAATAGCAATCACCAGCTGGTTTTTCCCCTCCGTTATATAATTAGGGATTAGAAATTGTATCATATCAAACAGCTTATCTAAAAATACAATGGCCTCAGGGAAGCTTAAAACATAATTTTGTACCTCCCGGTCATTACCGGTTTTTAATTTCAGATGTTCGATGTAGAAGGGATTCGGCAAAAACCTCACATCAAAAACCAGGTCGGAATCACTTGGTATCCCGTATTTAAAGCCGAAGGATAAAACAGTAATAAACAAATTATTGTATTCCTTATTATCAACAAAAATTCTGTCAATTTCAGCCTTTAATTCCCTGGTTAATAATTGACTGGTATCCATGATATAATTGGCATGCTCTTTTAAAAAAGCCAGCTTGCTTCTTTCCTTTGCAATGCCTGAGTCAATGCGGCCGCCAAGTGCCAAAGGATGCTGGCGTCTTGTTTCTTTAAACCTTTTCACAAGAACCTCGTCATTGGCATCCAAAAATAATATTTCGTAATAATAACGGGTATTATTAATCTCTTGCAGAACCGCTTCCAGCTCCTCCAGGGCTTGTCCGTTCCGAACGTCGATTCCTAACGCCGCTTTTGTGATTTCACTGCCGGGAGAGCACACCAATTCCACAAACTTGGGAATCAGCGCAATGGGTAAGTTATCCGCACAGAAAAATCCGCTGTCCTCCAAAACCTTTAATGCCGTACTCTTACCTGCCCCAGACATGCCGGTTACAATAACTAGTCTCATGCTGTTCCTTCCTTACTCTGTTTCGGAAAATTCACCAAGCTTTTGTATTTCCATTTCCAAGTTGACACCAAATTTTTCTTTTACCTTAGCCTGGATATCCTTTACCAGTAACATAACGTGTGCAGCCGTCGCATTATCATAATTTATGATAAATCCGCAATGTTTATCAGAAACCCTGGCCCCTCCCACCGCATAGCCTTTAAGTCCCGCATCCATAATCAGTTTGCCTGCGTACATTCCTTCCGGCCTTTTAAATGCACTTCCCGCACTGGGAAATTCAAGGGGCTGCTTTTCCTTTCTCCTTGCCGCATAGTCCTCCATCTTATCCCGTATTTCCTGTCTATTTCCTTTGGTCAGCTTCAAGCCCACCTCTAATATAATGAAAGACGATTGTTTAATAATACTTTTCCGATAACCGAACCGCAACTCCTCATTATTCAAATTCTTCACATTCCCCTTTGGATCCATTACGGTAACATATTCCACGATATGCTTCATTTCTCCGCCATAGGCTCCTGCATTCATCGTAACAGCCCCTCCAACGGTTCCTGGAATTCCATAAGAAAATTCCAAACCGGCAAGAGAACCTTCACAGGCAGACTGGGCAAGTTTACTCATAAGAGCCCCCGCCCTGCTCACTAATATGTTATCTTTTATATGGACATCACAGAAATTATGATACATTTGAATGATTACACCCCGGTACCCGGAATCACTTACCAAAAGATTACTGCCTTTACCGATAATAAAATACTCTTTTCCATACTCTTTACATAATTTTATTATTTGCTGAATTTCCTCTATACTATGGGGCTTCACATAAAAATCTGCCTTCCCGCCCACACAAAAGGTAGTATGGTATTTCATTTCTTCATCCTTTAATGCATTATCGCTTCCCGTAATATGACACAAATCATTATAAAAACAATTCACCATTACTCTCCAAAAACAAGCTTTTTTATTTTATTATATTCCGTTACCTCAGAAAAATTCCTGTTTACCTGATGTACCTGACACAAATATTATTTACGGCATGATTCTGCTTTATTTCACTAATCAAATGCTTTATCAATGACTAGTTTTGCTCCTCCGTAAATACCGGCATCATTACCCAGTTTCGCTAAAGCAAATTTTGCATTTCTGCAGCCATGAAAAACATTGGGCTTATAATATTTTTTAATATATGCCAGCAGGATTTCTCCGGCTTGTCTCCCTTTTTAACGGCATCAAAAACTGCTTTCGCACTCACTTCCCCTGCCCTTAAAAGGGAAGCCTCCTCCGATTCACCCAATAATTTATTAGCCAGGTAAGTAATGCCCGTGGCAGAAGCATATTGCTCCAGACACCCTTTGTTACCGCAGTTACAAACGCGGGTTTCCTTATCCTCCACATGCATATGTCCGATTTCTCCGCCTGCTCCCGTGGCACCGGTTACGATTTTTCCGTCAACAAGCAGGCCGCCGCCGACACCCGTACCCAGGGTGGCCAGCACAATATTACGATAGCCTTCTCCTCCGCCCTTCCACATTTCACCTAAAGCGGCAATATTGGCATCGTTTCCGGCAAATACGGGCATTTTAATTAATGCAGATAATTGCTTTGTTATGGGGACAACACCCCACCCGATATTCACGCATACATTTACAACGCCATCCTGGGTTACAGGCCCCGGAACTCCGATTCCGGCACCTATGATATCTTCTGCTTTCATATTTTCACTTTGGCATTTTTCCAGAATAGCTTCGGCTATGTCAGGAATAATTTGGGAACCATTATCTTCTTTTCTGGTTGGTATCTCCCATTTCGACAACAAATTTCCTTCCTTATCAAATAATCCAAGCTTTACTGTCGTACCCCCTACATCCACTCCAAATATATACTGACTCATCCTTTTACCTCTCTTGATCATCCTGTTGTTTAATTATCTTTTTTCCTTGTTAAGCTGTTTTGTACACGTCTGTATAATTCCTGAGCCGCATTATAGCCCATTTTCTTCTGTCTGTAATTAACGGCTGCCGATTCACAGATGATAGCCAGGTTTCTTCCGGGTCTTATGGGAATATTGTGGCAAACCACCTTGTTACCCAAAAATTCCGTATACTCTTCTTCCAGGCCTAAACGGTCATACTCTTTTTCCTTATTCCAATCTTCCAAATGAATTACCAAATCGATAGATTGTGTTTCCTTTACACTTTCCACACCGAAAAGTGTTTTCACATCAACAATTCCGATTCCCCTTAATTCAATAAAATGCCTGGTTATGTCCGGTGCCGATCCGATCAGCGTATCATCACTGACTTTTCGTATTTCCACCACATCATCGGTAACCAGCCGGTGACCTCTTTTTATCAGCTCCAAAGCTGCTTCACTTTTACCGATTCCGCTTTCTCCCGTTATGAGAAGGCCTTCTCCGTAAACGTCCACCAGGACCCCATGTATGGAAATGCAGGGAGCTAATTTAACATTGAGCCAGCGGATGATTTCCGCCATAAAGGAGGATGTGGTTTTGGCCGTTATGAAAATAGGTACTCCGTACTCATTAGCCACATCTAACATCTCCGGTTCCGGCTCCAGCTCACGGCAAAATACCAGACAGGGTATATTCTGGGAAAGCAGTTTTCGATAAATATAATTTTTTCTTTCATTATCAATGGAAGCCAGGTAAGTATATTCCACATAACCGATAATCTGTACGCGCTCCGTATCAAAATGTTCAAAATATCCTGCCAATTGCAGCGCCGGCCTGTTAATATCCGGCTGGGAAATTTTAATTTTCGACATATCTATATCAGGCGTTAAATTCTTTAGGTTCAACTTTTCCACGATATCCGTTAAATCCACACTATGCATATGTTCTTCTCCTTATCGTATATTACCATACTCACTGCTATGCATTTTATTTAGATAAATTTTAACATACCCTATTTATAACATCAATACTATTCGTTAAAATGAAGCAACACGCCAATAATCATTACCTGTTATTTGTTATAAGGGGAGTCACTGCCTTAGTCAGTTCTTCTATATACTCTTTTGCTATGGGTGAAAGGGGATGGCTTTTATGCTTAATCCATCCCAGTTCAAAGGTCAGTTTATGTCCCGCCAAAGGAATTGCCTTCATTTTTGTATAATAATTGGTATTTTGATAAGCATAATTATTATGAATACCAATGGTATAGGCATTCGTTTCTCCTAAAAATTCATACATACTGGAACGGTCACAGACCGCTATGGTATTAGAAGGCATCCGATACCCCAAATCAGACCATTCATAAGAAAAATTATAATTTTCATCATTATAAACAATAAAAGGAAAGGGCTTTAGCATCAGCGGTGCGGATCTCCTTGTTATGCCCTGTAATACTGCTCACTTTTTTTTAAAAGTCCTGCAAAAAAATATCACTATTCCTATTTTAAATATGATTACGGCCACGGCAGATGCCGTTTGCGAACGTGGGCTGGATACCGTCGGCTTACTGGCTACCGACGGTACCTTAAAGAGCGGTATCTATCATGATGCTCTGGCCAGTCATCATATTAAGACCATTACTCCCTCCCCCCCTTATCAGAAAATATTGATGGACGCCATCTATTTGGGAGTCAAGGCAGGCAACCTTCATTATAGAAAGGAAACGGCTCTCCGCTTTATCTTAAAGGATATGCGGTCAAGGGGGGCACAAGGCTTTATTTTAGGATGTACGGAGCTTCCTCTTCTATTTACCCAAATTGCAGGATATGAATTTATAGATCCCACCAGAATATTGGCACAAAAAGCCATTGCGTCTATAGGAAAAAAGGTAAGAAGGGAATAAGCATGTATAAAGAAGCTTAAAGATTTTAAATAAAGCATATATGGGCCGCAATGAATCTTTGAACAGAATTGAGGCAGAACTAAGCAAAGTAAAAAATCAGAAAATTATTGACAAAAAGAGTTTAGCAGAAGGCCTCGCTAATCTGGGCGACCATATTCTGCGCGGCGACGGCACTGCTGATGATCGTTATCCCGAAACAGATCCTATCCCTGTTTTCCGAAAATGACGCTGCATTTATTGACATAGGAACGCGGGCACTGCGGGCAAATGGAATCGTATTTACCTTGTTTGGATTCGAACAGGTCTATATGTCTCTGTTCCTTGCGATAGGAAAAGGCAAAGAGGGCGGGTTTCTCAGCATCAGCCGCCAGGGGCTGTTCTTTGTCCCGGCAATTCTGATTATGCCGCGCCTCTTCGGCCTCGAAGGAATCATCTGGGCCCAGCCGGCGGCGGACCTATTGACGGTTATCCTGACAGTGCTGCTTGCGCTCGGAATAAACAAAAAATTAAAAATCCTGAAACAAAGCGGCGTTCAGCCGGTTGAACTCTCACAAACAAAGGAGGAAAACAGAAATGCTGTTTAGCGGTATATGGGCGGTCATGCTCAATAACAGAGCAAAAAAAGACTCACAAAGGGTTCTTGAAAATCTTGATATACGTACCGGCAGCGTCATTGCCGACATCGGTTCCGGCGGCGGATTCTTCACCTTTGAGCTCGTAAAGCGAACCGGGACGGGCGGGAAGGTGCTTGCGGCGGATACCAGCGAACAGCTTTTGGCACGTATTGAAAATACCGTTCGGAAAAAGCAGCTTCACAATATTGAAACGGTAATCTGCAGGGAGGACGGATGCCCGCTGCCAAAGGAAAGCTGTGACCTGATATTCATGCGCAATGTATTCCATCATATTAAAAACCCGGTTTCTTACTTTACAAAGCTCGGAGAAAGCGTTAAGCCCGGCGAACGGATTGCAATCATCGACTGGAAAATCACAGGGCGCGGTTTCGTAGGCCGTTCCGGCCATGCGACGCCGGAGGCGGAAATACTGAAAATCATGCAGAAGGCTGGCTTCTCGCATTTGCAGGCCTTTGATTTTCTGTCCGATCAGTCTTTTCATATATTCTGTAAAAATGCGTATGAAAGGCCATAAAGCCAAAACCCGCGAGGGTTTACCTTGCAGCAGGGAAATAAACGATCATACAAATTTTTCTAACTTCTCCAATGACTGTCAACTTCTAAGCTTCAGGAAAAGCACGGTTACATCCGCTCCATTGAGTTTCTGCGGCTCCAACCCCGGCTGTTCTCCCGAACATTCACGAAATCC
>CAMJWQ010000174.1 GCA_946409475.1 uncultured Lachnospiraceae bacterium | reverse complement strand
AAGGGGAAAAAAATGACATTTTGTCTGTTGAGATAAGAAATGGAACAGCAGGAAAAATGTCGGCTTCAAGTAAAACAGCAATTTTTGTAAGAGCGACCGGAGAAAAAACAGGCTCGACATATACCCAAAACCTGGAGGCTGATCCTGTTTCCGTAATAGAGGAAGCCTATAAAAATTCAAAATATATACAAGAAGAAAAACCGCAAAAAATGAATACCTCAAAACAAGCTTCGGCCGGGTCCTCTCAAAAGAGTATAGAAGTGGAAACGAAGGAAATGGAACATGTGTCAATAGCTTCGATGAAAGCAAAGGCATTTGCCATAGAAAAGGAAATCCGTTCCATCAGCAAGGATTTTAGTCATGTATCTGTTCAAATTTCAGAGAATTTTCGTACTGCCGGGATTGTAAATTCCTTGGGATTAGACAGGAATGATACTAAAGGGATTGTGGAAGCCAAAGTGGAAATTATTCATGAAAGGGGCTCTCATCGGTCCCTGGAGCTGGAAACCTCAGCCTCTGCATTAAGGGAAATCACCTCAGATTACTTCACTGAAAAAATCAATGAATGGATGAAGCTTCCACAAAATGAAACGGCTTTGACGGGAAACAGAATGAAGGCGGTACTGGATGCTACGGTATTATGTAATATTCTAATAACTGCATGGCAGCTGTTCAGCGGCTATCATTATTGCAATCATAATACTCCCCTTTATGGGAAAATGGGTATGAAAGTATTTTCAGAAAAAGTAACCATTAGTGATATTCCCAATTTGTCAGGCTGCGGTTACGGACGGGTATTTGACTGCGAGGGTTCTGACTGTCAAAAAGTAGAGGTAATAAAAAACGGGGTTTTTAACGGACTGTTACATAACCTAATGACTTCTGCCATGCTTGGTACGGACACGACAGGAAATGCAGGGAGAGACGTAAGCCTGATTTCCGACCAGACGGAGGTTAAAGTCATTCCCTCCAATTTTCAATTATGCCGAGGCCGATATAACAAAGAAGATTTGTTTTTGGAGCTTTCGGACGGAATTTATATATTTGAGTCCTTTGATATGTTTCACTCCATAAATGTTGCATCCGGGGATTTTGCCATTCCCTGCAAGGGAATTCTATATAAAGACGGAAGGGCTGTGGGAATGGTGAACGGGATCACTATTAGTGGAAATCTTATAAATTTGTTTGCCTCCATTACAAAGGTCGCCAATGATAATGCTGCTTTTTCCGTAGTAATGTCTAAGAGCTATCAGGTAATGGCGCCTTCCGTACTGGTCAGTGAACTTTATGTAACGGGCGGATGATTAGAATAACAGGTAAAACAGGTAGGCAAATTAGAAGGAGGATGAAATGACAGAGAAAAAAGCAATCCTTGGTCCCTATGTGGACGTCATTCATCGGAAGGTCATAGAGGATGGTGCGATTCTGGTGGAAGGAAAAAATATCATTTATGCAGGAGACAGGAGCAAGGCTCCTTTAAATGGGGAATATAAAGCTTATACATTGGATGGCGGTATGATATTACCGGGTTTTATTGATTGTCACGCCCACATATGCGGAGAGCCGGACGATTATTTATCCACTATAAGGGACAGGATGATTTTAAAAGCAGCTTATGATATGGGTGTAATGCTTCAAAGCGGCTTTACGGCAGCCAGGGATATGACACAGATTAGTGCGCAGCTCAAATGGGCTGTTGAGCAGGAACTCCTGGAGGGACCCCATCTTATGCCGGGAGGACAGGTATTAAGTGTAACGGGAGGCCATGGTGATGCCGATACCAATTATCCCTACGATTATGCAAAGGATAATATCTTATCCTATCTCATGGATGGCGTGGACGAATGTCTCAAGGGGGTAAGAAAGCAATTCAGGGAAGGTGCAAAATTCATCAAGATATGTGCCACCGGGGGAGTGTCTTCCATGTCGGATGGTTTAGAGGATATACAATTCTCCGATGAAGAGCTGAAGGCCATTGTGGAAGAAGCAGGGCGCCACGGAGCCTATGTAGCCGCTCATTGCAGCGGACTGGCAGGTGCCAGGCAGGCTTTAAAGGCCGGTATCAAAACGGTGGAGCACGGTATCCATTTAGATGAAGAATGTGTGGAGCTGATGAAAAAAAATAATTGCTCCCTTGTGACTACCTTAAGTATTTCCCTTCATCTGGCGGAAACGAAGGGCCTGCCTGAATATATGGCGGTAAAAGCAAAGCAATGCGCTGCGGCTAATTTAAAATCCATAGAACTGGTTCGTAAGGCAGGGGTGAATGTTGCTCTTGGAACGGATTTTTCCAATAAGCCCGGCTCTAACAATCGTTTTCAATTTTTAGGAAAAGAATTTGCCGCTATCTGCGAAGCCGGATTTACAGAGATGGAAGCATTGCAGATCGGAACCATTAACGGTGCAAAAGTAATGGAAATGGAGGAGCAGATTGGCTCATTGGATGTTGGAAAATTAGCGGATGCTGTAATTGTTAATGGAAATCCTCTTGATAATATCCGGGTCCTGGCGGATGCGGTTAATGTTCGGTTTGTTATGAAGGAAGGAAAAATCATAAAGAATACTATTTTATAAATGAGAAACAGTATTAATAAGACAGTATTGACATTTTTTTATGAGAGTGGTAGCATAACGGTGTTATGTGATGGGAAAATTAACGGAAAGATGAGGTCAAATGCGCCAGAATATTCATACGAGAGAAAAGCTTTTACTTGCAGCGAAAGAAGAATTTTTAGATAAGGGCTATTTAGGAGCTTCCTTGCGGAGTATATGTAAAAAAGCCGGTGTTACGACAGGCGCCTTATATTTTTTCTTTCAGGATAAAAATGAACTGTTCGGTTCTTTGGTAAAGGAACCTCTTGAAAACATGCATTTCCTAATGCAAAAGCATTATGAAGGGGAAATGAAGGACATGAAAAAATCCCTGGTTGAATCAAATGATGCCAGTGAAGACAGAGAGGCGGCCATAGCCATCGTTGATTATCTGTATCAGAATTACGATGCCTTTGTGTTGCTGCTGTTAAAATCAGCAGGTTCTCAGTATGAAAATTGTTTGGATGCATTTATTTCCATAACGGAGGCACATTATCGTAATTTGTCGGATGAAATGGCTAAGCGGTATAAAACATCTAAAATGGATGATTATACCATTCATTGGCTCGCTCATTTACAGATCTTTTTCTTTGTACAGCTGGTGGAACATAATGTAAGCAGGAAAGATGCGTTAAAGCAGATTGCTATTATGGTAAAATTCATGATAAGCGGCTGGTTGGGTATTTGGAAATAGGAATTGTTTTACAGGATATCACAGAGTGATATCCTTATAAAAACCTTTTGACATAACACTGTTATGTTGATGATATTTATTTTCAATAAGAAAATTAATATAAATTTGACCCAAGGAAATATGCGGATAGGAGGGCAGTAAAATGTACTTGGAAGTAAAGGATATGAAAAAAAGCTATGGTGAAGGCGGAAGCTATGTGGAGGTATTGAAGGGAATCACAACGGGAGTCGATAAAGGACAAATGTGTGTTATCTATGGTCCCAGCGGCTCGGGGAAGTCTACTTTCCTTAATGCTATCGGCGGATTGGATACTCTGGATTATGGGTCGGTTAAAGTGGATGAGCAGGAAATATTCGGGTTAAAGCAGGAGGCATTATCCTTATACCGGCGAAAAAACCTGGGCTTTATCTTTCAGTTTTATAATCTGATACCAAATCTTACAGTAAAAGAAAATGTGGAAGTATGTGAGGTTTTAACAAAAGAACCCCTGGACAGAGAGGAGCTGATGGTGACACTGGGACTTACGGAGCACAAAAATAAATTTCCGTCCCAATTATCAGGAGGGCAACAGCAAAGATGTGCCATAGCAAGGGCACTCGTTAAAAACCCCAAGCTGTTATTATGCGATGAGCCCACAGGAGCCCTGGATTTTAAGACATCGAAAGACATACTGGTATTACTTGAAGAAATCAATAGGAAATATGGTACGACTATGCTGATTGTTACACACAATACCGCTATAAAGGATATGGTGCACAGAGTAATAAAAATAAAGGATGGACGGATAAGCAAAGATTATACCAATGAAGTCCTGATTCCTGCCGGACAGCTTGAGTGGTAATACAGGGGAAAGGATGGATGAAAACGGTATGCAGAAAGTATTGAATAAAAGAATATTACGGGATTTAAGAACAGATTTCTTTCGCTATTTTGCCCTTTTTTTATTAATCGTATTAGGGATGTATCTGATTATAAGCATAGTCGGAGCGGCTGAAAGCGTTATTGCAAATGTGAGGGAGGCGGGTGAAAGAAATAAAGTGGAGGATGGAGAGTTTTCGGTTTTTGTGCCGCTGGACGAAGACCGGCTCAGTCAGCTTGCCGGCAAAGGAGTAACTATTGCAGAATCATTTTATTTAGACTATGAACAAGAAGATCATTCTACATTGCGTATTTTTAAAAACAGAAATACCTGTAATAGGATTGATTTGGATGAAGGGGTTCTTGCAGAAGGTAAATGGGAAGTTGTATTGGAAAAGCATTATGCCGAAAACCATAATCTAAAGGTCGGCAGCCGGATTACTATTGGAGGAGAGGAATTTATGATAACCGGAACCGGTTCTGTTCCGGATTATGATGCACCCTTTAAAAATATGTCCGATGTCAGCGTGGAAAGTAATATATTTGGTTTGGGATTTGTTTCGAACGACTCTTATGAAGCATTAAAAAATGCAGGAAAGCAGGCAAAGACAGAAGAATACGTCTATAGCTATATTTTAAACGGAGCCATGGAAGCAGAGACCTTAAAGGATTATCTTTCGGAAGGGGAACCGGACCGGGATAAGATAACAGATTCTTATTTTTTAGAGATGCTTGAAGAATTAGAAGAAGTAAAAACGGAAATGCAGGAGGGGATAGCGGAATTATCCGACGGTACAAAAGATTTGGATGACGGATTATCGGAGATGGCGCTACATAATGATGATATCATGGAGGGGATAGATGAAATATTTGTGCAGCTCCTGCAAAAGGTATCCGATGATCTCTCTGCTTATGGGCTTACGGTAAAATTGACGGAGAATGATTACCATACGGTACTGGAGAGTATTATGGAACAGCCGGGCAGCAGTAATCCCTATAAGAAAGCGAACCTGAAAGCGGCGGTGGAGCAATTGGATAGCTTTGCCTCATTTAAGGAAAGCATGAAGGAATATACGGAAGGTACCGAAAAAGCAGCCGATGGGTCTGAGGAGCTTTTAAAGGGGATGAATAAGCTTCGGGAAAAGACAGATGAAATTATGAAGGAGTATTTTTCCGTTTCTGTTGACAATGTTACCGGATTCGTTGAGAGAAAAGATAATCCCAGAATTGCTGCCTCCATTGATGACGTGCTGATCAATAAACAGGCAGGATTAGCGGCCGGTGTCATAATCATGGCCTTATTTACTTATGTCATATCCGTATTTGTGATTCATAAAATTGAACAGGAGAGTCCGGTGATTGGAGCCCTTTATGCACTTGGGGTGACGAAGAGACAGTTAATGAAGCACTACCTTAAGCTTCCCGTAATCATTACCCTTTTAGCCGGATTAACAGGTACTGCCATAGGGTTCAGTTCCGTCGGTGCTGCTTATCAAACCTTAGATACGGTTCGTTATTTCTCCCTGCCTGTCATAAGTACCGTATATCCCCCTTATCTGCTATTGTATGGCGTGATAATGCCTCCCCTTGTGGCAGCACTGGTTAATTATCTTGTGATTAATAAAAAGCTGTCTGAGGCCCCCTTAACATTGATTAGAAATGAGCAGAAGCTCAGCAGTACCGGCAAAATAAAAATAGGTAGGTTCGGTTTTATTACACGCTTCCGGATAAGACAATTTTTCCGGGAGATCCGTACCGGACTAACGGTAATTATAGGAATGTTTATCGCTTTTCTGATTTTGATGCTGGGGCTTAACTGTTATGCCATCTGCCATAATATGAGCGTGCAGAATAAAAAGGATACGGCCTATCATTATATGTACACCTATAAATATCCCACGAAGGATGCACCGGCAGGGGGAGAGGCCTGTTATGGGGAGAACCTGCAAAGGAATATACTGGGGTATGACCTGGAAGTGACCCTGCTTGGCATTGATGCAAATAATAAATATTTTGATTTTGATGTGAATTCGGGAATGAATAAAGTCGCTCTGTCAAAATCGGCAGCTTCAAAATTTCATTTACAAACCGGTGATGAGCTTGTTTTATATGATGATGTAAATGAAAAAAATTATGCTTTTACGGTGGATAAGATTGTTCCCTATTCAGTCGGATTATATGTATTTATGGATATTGACGGTATGCGGGAGCTCTTTGGCAAAGAGGAGGATTACTATAATGTGGTTATGTCTGACCAATCACTGGATATTGATCCGGGGAGGCTTTATGCAGTCACTACCAGGGAGGATATCCAAAAAAATTCCGATGTCTTTTTGGATCAGATGTGGTCTTTGATCATCTGTATGGTAACTGTGTCTGTCCTGATATTTGTAGTTGTCATGTATTTAATGCTGAAAGTGATGATAGACCGCTCCTCATATCCGATATCCCTGCTGAAAATATTCGGCTTCCGGAATAGGGAAATACGTAAATTATACCTGGATGGGAACTTTGTGCTGGTGGCTTTTTTTGCAGCCCTCTGCATTCCCATCTCCAAAAGAGTAATGGATGCCCTGTATCCTTATTTAGTTGCCAATGTGGCCTGTGGTCTGGATTTGAGATTTTCATTGCAGATGTATGCGGGAATATATATTTCCGTTCTCCTATGCTATCTTTTGACTAATATCCTGTTAGTTGGAAAACTAAAAAGGATGATACCGGCAGATATTCTGAAAAATCGTGAATAGATATGCACCTATGCGTGTCTGGTGGCAACAAAATGCTCAACGGTGCATTTATTTTGCGGGTAACGGATGCGCAGGAATGCTCATGGAAGATGCCGGATATTTATTATTGACAAAAGGAAGCTTAGATATTACTATAATAATAAGCATATGCCCATAATCGGGTTCGAAGAATATGATTTTATTTATTGTAAAAGAAATCAAGTCTTTGAACAGATTGGTAAAGAATGAATATGATAAGTATTAAAAAGAGTAAAAATAGGAGGAAAGATAACATGAAAATAGCAATTGCAAGTGATGGAGTGAAGGTAAGCGGTCATTTTGGACATTGTGAGGGATTTACTACTTATGATGTGGAAGGGAAAGAGGTGCGGAATAAAAAGTTCGTAACCAATCCGGGGCACCGTCCGGG
>CAMJWQ010000173.1 GCA_946409475.1 uncultured Lachnospiraceae bacterium | reverse complement strand
GGTCATTTTTGCCACTAATTCCTCTGCTTTTTTACGGCATTCTTCACTTCTATACATTGAAATTCTCCCATTTCTTTTCCATAATAAAATAAGCAGCTTAAATTAATTCATAATAATTATCCTTACGGCTGGTCCTTAAGATTTTTTAATCTTACCACGTTCCAGCTGTGTTTTATGAAAACAGTATAAAATATTCCATTCTCAACCTTCGATATGCCTGCCCTTTCGGGAGAAACCCTGTCAGGATCGGCCTGCGTATTTACAGCCTTTAAATCCTCATGAAAAAGCACAAGGTGTTCCACGATTTGATAACCGTTAAATTGACGCAAATCACAGGTTACTTCCATATCCTCCTCCAGATTCTTATTTACCGCAAAAATGGTAAGCTCCTCCGTATCCTCCTTCCAGATACAAACGGAATCCAGATAAGCTGTCTCTCCATAGGTCTTACTTTCATATAACGGGGAAGATACCAGGGTATGCAGCACTGTTCCCCGTCCGTATAAGCCGGCATGCAGATACGGATAATAGATAGTCTGCTTCCACGCCCCCGTATCTGAAGTCATAATCGGAGCAATCACATTTACCAGCTGTGCCAGACATGCTATCTTTACCCTGTCTGCATGACGAAGCAGAGTAATCAGCATACTGCCTGCCAAAAGAGCATCTTCAAAGTTATATACATCCTCTAGCTGATGGGGCATTTGTACCCATTTTTCCAGTTTTTTATCCTGCTCCTCACTGTGATACCATATATTCCACTCATCAAAGGATAAGTCGATCTGCTTCTTACTATGCTTTTTTCCTTTCACCGCATCGCAGATTGCTATTACCGAGGTAATAAAATCCTCCATACCTGCATTGCCTGCCAGGTAATCCTTAGTGTCATTATCTCTGTTTCCGTAATACTGATGCAGAGATAAGTAATCCACTTCATCATAGCATTCGTTCAAAACCGTATATTCCCATTCTCCGAATGTAGGCATCATTAAACCGGAGCTTCCGCATGCCACCGTTTCAATGCCGGGATCCAAAAGCTTCATCATTCTTGACGTCTCTGCGGCTCTTTTCCCGTATTCAACGGCTGTTTTCTGTCCAATTTGCCATGGACCATCCATTTCATTTCCCAGACACCATAATTTGATATCGTGGGGAGCTTCGTATCCGTGCCTCCGCCGCAAATCACTATAATAGGTTCCTTTTTTAAAGTTACAGTATTCCAACAGGTTTTTTGCATCCTCCGGGCCTCTGGTCCCCAGATTTACTGCCATCATAATATCACTGCCTGCCAGCTTTGACCATTCTGCGAACTCATTTAAGCCAAACTGATTTGTTTCTATGACCTGCCATGCCAAATCCGGTCTGACCGGTCTTTGTTCCTTCGGTCCAACGCTGTCTTCCCAACGGAATCCGGATACGAAATTACCTCCCGGATAGCGAATGACAGGCACCTTCAATTCTCTCACCAGTGCCAGTACATCTTTCCGGAAGCCCTTCTCATCGGCCAGAGGACTTTCCTCCTGATAAATGCCTCCATATACGGCTCTTCCCAAATGTTCGATAAAGGAACCAAATATTCTGTCATCTGCTTTCCCTATAAGGAAATATTTATCTATTATGATTTTTGCTGTTTTCATATTAAATAATCTCCTGTCCGCCTCTATGTCATTCCCTGCGGCCAATATGAAATCCGGTATCCCGGTAAAAGGGTTTTGCAGGTCTATGCATAAGCTCTCCTAATGACATAAGTCTGACGCATTCTTAATGTTCTTCGTTCACTATCCTTTTACGGCACCCTCAACCAGGCTCTTTTGGACCTGATCGCTTAATAATAAATATATAATGATCGTCGGGATTGTTGCAATCACCAGTCCGGCTCCGATTTGACCCCACTTTGTCGTATATGCCCCCACCATTGACATAATCCCCACTGTCAGAGTCTTATACTGTTGTTTACTGACAAAGGTTACCGCAAACATCAATTCATTCCAGGAAGAAATATATGTAAAAATTGCTACTGTTGCTAAAGCGGGCTTCACCAGCGGGAAAATTACCGAGCCAAATATCCTGATTGTTCCGCAGCCGTCAATTGCTGCGGCTTCCTCCAGCTCTCTTGGAATTGAGGCCAGAAAGCTGGCAATAATGTACACCGCCATAGGAAGGCCAAAGGCCGTATACGGAATAATTAATGCGAAATAGGAATTTAATAAATGCAGGCTCTTCAAAATCATAAATAAAGGTAATAAAGCTGCATGTATCGGAATCATTAAGCCAAGCAGAATAATTTTCATGACAGCCTGCCGTCCCTTCCAAATCATTCTTTGGATGGCATAGGCCGCTGTGGCCGAGAAAATAATTACTATTATGATGGTAAGGCCTGTTACTAAAACGCTGTTAAAGAAATAGCTCAAAACCTTAGCCTCTCCTATGGCGTTTTCATAATTTTCAATCTTCCATTTATGAGGCAGGCCGGCAATATTACCGCCAAATATTTCAACATTATCCTTCAGGGAGAATGTAAGCAGCCAAAATAAGGGATATATCTGTACAACGGCAAAGGCCAGTAAAAATATATGTAAAATACCACTTTTCCAATTCTTTTTTCTCACTATCTATACCTCCTTTCCCCTGAAAAACAGATTTAGCAGCATGGTAAACACCAGACATTCCAAAATAATAAAAATGGAAATAGCACTGCCATAGCCATAGTTAAAGGAGTCAAAAATTGTCGTATACATATAGATACTGGGCACCTCTGTCGAAAAAAAGGGACCTCCGTTCGTCAATACATATATTAAGTCAAAGACCTTTAATGCTCCAATCAATGAGAACGTTACGCATACTTTTAAGATAGGCTTCAATAATGGTATGGTAATTCGAAATGCAATTTGGGTATTGCTTGCACCGTCTATGCGTGCCGCTTCATATATTTCCGTAGATAATGATTTTACTCCGGCGTACATGATGAGCATATGATAGCCTACATATTGCCACAATATGGGTATGAAGCTGCAGATTAATGCCGTCTTCTCCTGTCCAAGCCAATCCTGCTGCAGATTATCAAGTCCTGCAATACCTAATAATGAGTTTAATAATCCGTAATCTCCATTATAAATTTTTTGCCACAGCTGTCCGATTACAACCGTGGAAATAATAACGGGAATAAAATAAGCCGTACGGTAGAATTTTTCTCCCTTTTTCACATTTGCAACGATAATTGCCAATAATAACGAAAATGGAATTTGAAGAAAAAGGGAAAATGCAGCGAATAACAATGAATTCTTTATAGAATTTAAAAATCTGCCGTCTTTTATCAGCTCTTTATAGTTATCCAATCCGATAAATATTCCTTTTCCTATCCCATCCCAATCCAGCAGGCTATAGTAACCCGATATAAAAATAGGTATTACAATAATAACTGCTGTCAGTAATAATGTAGGAAATAAGAACAAACATATGACTTTCTTATTTGATAATATTTTATTCATATTTTCTCCACTTACAACATAAGGACTACCGCATGGCAGTCCTTATGTATTTCATTTATCATTTTATTAATAAAGTTCGGACGGCTGCAATTCTGCCATTTTTGCTCCAAAATCCTCAGGGGTTATTTTAAGAGCCAGTAATTCCGCAACCAAATTCTTATATGTCTCGGAATCATCTGCGGAAAGAATGTTATCCCACCAGGTAATATAGGAGGTTCCCGTAGCCATTAATTCAGCAGATTCCTGATTTAATACCGAAAGACTGCTGGTATCTACATTGGAAGCATCCCAGCAGGGGAGTCCGGCACCGTCCTGGTATCCTTCAACCCCGATACGTTCACTTAAATATGCCAGATATTCGGCTGCTTCTTTTGGATGCTCTGTTTCCGCATTTATGTAGTATCCGTCGGTACCGCCTCCTGAGAACTCGGTTGCCGTACCTGTTCCGTCTGCAAATACGGGGAACGCAATCGCTTTTACTTTACCGTTTGTAACTGCCGCTTCATCCTCAAAATTAGGATGTATCCAGTTAGCCTGGAATATCATGGCTCCCTGTCCTGCCGCAAAACCGGAAACCATTTCATCATAGCTCATGCTTAACATGGTTTCATTAAAAGCCCCCGCTTTAACAAGCTCCTGCATCTTTTCAGCTGCTTTTATAAATCCCTCACTGTTAAATTTCGCAGGATCTGCAAAGGCTTCCTGTATTGCTTCATTTCCAACCTGTCTGGCAGATACAATATCATACCAGTACATTCCCGGCCATCTGTCCTTTTCGCCAAGAATAACGGGTGTATAGCCTGCTGCCTTAAGCTTGTCGACAGCCTCCAGCAATTCTTCCCAGTTTGTAGGGTAATCCGCTCCTGCCTCTTCAAACATTTCCGTGTTGCAGTAAAGGTTCGCCAGGAATGTTATGGTCGGCAATGTATATATCTTTCCGTTATACTTACAATTTTCCAGCATTCCGTCCATAATTTTTTCTTTTATATCATCTGTAAGGTATTCGTCAATAGGAAGCAGATAACCGGCATCTATGTACGGCTTAACGAAGCTTCCTCCGCCAAACATATACGCTATGTCAGGAGCTTCTCCTGCCACGAAGGCAGTTTTAATCTTTGTTTTATACTGTTCCCCTGTTACACCTTCCTGAACGATGGTAACATTTGGATGTAATTCATGATAATCCTCTACGGAATCTTCAATTATCCTTTTAACCGGATCCGTATCGGTTACAGATTGATGCCAAATGGTTATCGTAATCTCTTCCTCCGATTCCGTATCCGCAGCCTGTTCTTCGGCCTCAGCCGTATCACTTGCAGCCGCATCGTTTGCAGCCGCATCATTTGACGCTGTTTTTGTATCACCGGAACTGCCGCTTCCGCAGCCCGTCAATTGCGTTGCAATAGCTATACTCAGGAACAATGCGCCTAATTTCTTCATTCTGAGCTTCATATAAACCTCCCAATTTTATTTTAGTAATTACTGCCGAATAGCTATTCCTCTTATTTTTACAATAATTATTGTTTCAATTATTATACAATTTTTTCCTCAGCTTACTAAATTCATTATCTTCACTAAATCATTCACTATTGCAACATTTTGAAATCCTTTATTCACTTTTCTTACCTTTTCTAAATTCACTCAGTGAATACCCGCTCATTTTTTTAAACCAGATGCTTAAATAATGTGCATCCGTAATGCCTATTCTTTCTCCAATCTCATATGCCTTTAGATTAGTATGTAACAGTAAATCCTTTGCCTTATGCAAGCGTATTTCCGAAAGATATTCACCGTATGTTTTCCCCAGAAATCTTTTAAACAGCCTTCCCATATATCCTGAGCTGATATAAAAATGTCCTGCCACATCACTCATACTCAAATTAGGGTCATTCATAATTTTTTTCATATATCTTTGTATGGAATTTATTAAGTCGCCCTTTTCCGTCTCATTTTTCCGGGCTATTTCTCCCGCAATGGATAAAAGCGTATTTTTAGCCGATAAATACATCTCCGCAAAATCCGGAGCTTTCTCATATACCTCATCCAGGCCCTTTAACCTTCCATGGTAATTGTCTATTTTCATACTTACCGTTGTTTTCAAGCACCATGAATATATGTCACCAATTCTGATCTTTGCTTTTTCTATTCCGTTAACGTTATCTTTTTCATATATTTTCCATAATTCCTGTAACCGTTTGTCAATTTTTTCCACTGCACCGTTTTTCACATAGGACATGATTTCTTTCCATATTTGTTCTTCTTCTCCCGAAACTTCAATATCCAGGTTTCCTATATTGGAATAACAAATAATACAATTTTCTCCATCAGCGATCCCAAAGTTCAGCGCCTCAATTGCTTCACGGTATGCATTTCCAAATTTACTATAGTCTTCTTTCTTTAAGCTGATTCCTATATTGATATAACACTTTAATCTTGTTATAATCATTTTTCGAAACAAATCCAGACACTCTACAAAGGGAATATCCGTATTATTGTTTACCACAACAATTCGTCCCAGCTCATCCCGGAAAAAAATCATATAATCATCACTGACGAAAAACTTTTCTATCAATTCTCTTGCCTTAATATATAAAATAATATCGGTATACTCTTCATCGGACGATTTTCCGGGCTTAATCTCAATAATTGCTGTCTGAATGGAAAAATCACCGGGGTTTAAGCGGATTTCATAAGACTCCAGCTTTTGCCGGAAAACATCATTATTTACTTTTTCCTTTATCATTTGATTTAAATATTTTTCCCGAAAAACCGGTATGTTTTCCTTAATCTGTCCCTCCAGTTTTTTCCGTTCTTCCTTTTTGCTTCTTTCCTCAAATATTTTCTTTCTTATCTTTTGCAGGGCCGCATTCAGTGCTTCTGCCTGTACCGGCTTTAATAAAAAGTCTGCTACCCCTACTTTGATACTGCGCATGGCATAATTAAATTCATCATATCCCGTGAGTATAATCACCTTAATCTGCGGAAATATTTGAATACATTCCCCGCTGAATTCAATACCGTCCATTCCCGGCATACATATATCCGTAATAACAATATCCGGTTCCAATTCCCTTATTTTATCGAGAGCTTTTTTGGAATTTGAAAATTCTGCAATGATATTGAGCCCAAGCCTCTCCGAATCTATTTTCATACGCAGTGACTTTCTAATCAGCATCTCATCATCAACCAAAATAACTTTCAATACCTCCATTGTCTACCCCTTTCTTAATACTGTTTAAATCAATATAAAAATGTATCTCCGTATAGGTACCGTTATCAATATGATAGGCAAACCCTTTTCCGAACACAATTTTCATTCTTTCAATTGTTCCCCTGAGGCCAAAGCTCCTTCCCCTGTATTTACTGTCTTTATTTAGCAGCTCCCGCATTACCTTGTCGGGAATTCCCGCTCCATCATCCTTTACCCAGATATGTAAACGCGTGTCCTCTTCTTCAGCTCCTATAAAAATATGTCCCATCTCTTCTTTTTCACGAATTCCATGCTGAAACATATTTTCCACTAATGGCTGCAGCGTCAGCTTAGGCAGCTGATAATGCAAGCATCTCCGGTCCACATGAATTTCTTCCACAAAGGTATTACTAAACCGGATTTTCATTATTCGAATATAATCTTCCACAATTTTTATTTCTTCCTCCAGGGATAACATTTCTCTTCCCTTACTGACGCTTTTTCTATAAAAGTCACCCAATGCTTCCACCAATTCACATACCTTTTGGTTTTCCCCCATCATTGCCAGGGCTTCGATGGAGTCCAGCGTATTATATAAAAAATGCGGCTTCATCTGCTCCTGCATTTCATTTAATTCCACTTTTCTAATAACCTTTTGTTTCTCTATGGTTTGATG
>CAMJWQ010000172.1 GCA_946409475.1 uncultured Lachnospiraceae bacterium | reverse complement strand
CATCCGTAGAATCCAATAACCAACGTAAATTCCAAACGTATTTAACAGAATATCGTTAATATCAAAATTCCTTCGAACCATTATCTGAAATAATTCAATAATAAAAGATGAAATAAACCCAAGCAAAATAACATATTTCTTTGCCTTTAACACATTCAGAAAAAAAGCACCAAAGAAATATCCTGCCGGAATAAAAATTGCTATATTGCCAAAGAAATTAATTATATTTTTTATATTTCCTCCAATTGCAGACAAAAACGTTCCGACAGCTCCTAATATCGGAATAAAATTAAGATAATAAGGATCTATTGGTCTGCTTCTTATTGATAAATTAGCTATATCAGAATTACCAACTGTTAGTCCGATAACAAAAATCATACTGATAAAGGCACCGATACAGAAAATAATTTCCATACATGTATACTGAAGTTGTGGTCTTTTGATATAATATAAAAGTATAATTAAAAAAACACCGGCAAATAGATAGAACTCAACAGCCATTTGAAAATACACGATTAAATTTTTCATGATTCTATACAATCCGTTTCGTTAATTACGGAATATACCCCCTATTATTTACTTTTTATTATACTTGTTTCTTTTTTGTATAAAAATTACTGTCAGAAAAGTAAATAAACTATATAAGACAATGGCTTGTACTCCTCTGCTGTATATACTTTGAAAATTATTAATGTATAAAATTACGAATACGATGAAAATATTCATAAAGACATTTATGGCTATTTCCAATAATAAATGCAGAAAAAAAGAAAAATTTTCTCTTTCCCCTGTTATTTTCACCTTTAATAGGGGCGTCAATTTACAATACCAGTATAAACAGATACCCCCAACAAATAAACCAAAACACCCCAGTACTACCGAAATGTTCTTTGAAAGGTCTATCCGATTAGGCAGTTCTAAGATTCTGCTTTCATACCGATAATCTATGTTCGCTTTTTTGAAACAGTTTTCTAGTTCCTTAAGTATTTCATGATATTGCTCTGCATTATCAAAAACCAATTCTACGTTACAGGTAGATTTTATAGAATATAATATTTTTTGAAATTTATCATTTATCCCGGTCGTTTCTATGTAATTTACAGCAGGGGCCAAAATATAATCATCTAATAAGATTTTTTTATTATCAAGATTTATTGAGGCTTCTGGCTTTAAAAAGCCAATCACTTCACAGGTCAGATCCCCATACCCCAGATATTTTGCATGAAATATATCTCCCAAATGAAATAAATTATTATAATTACTGCCTAAAATAACCTTTACTGTCATGGAATCCTGTATCACATAATTCTCTTTTGCAAAGCCACTCCCTGCTTGAATCTGATTGTTTAGATTATACCCATCATAAACCTTGCTGCTTACCTGCAACGACTTTAATGGTGTATAGTATTCTTCGTTTACCAATTGGTTTGCATATTCCTGGTTGTTATCATTTATAAATTGCGGGTCAAAATTGCAGTAACCTTTATACTCAAATACTTGCTTCAATATTTCAACGTAGGTAAATTGGGGATTTTCATTTAATTCCTTATAAACCCTTTGCAGCTTTTTCAAAGAATCCTTTTCTTCTATAAACTCCATGATGCTGGGATTTTCACCAATACCATTATAATTATCTCTTATTGCTATTGTTACTTTTCCAGTATCTATAATTTGTTTATTTTGTTTATCTACCCATTCTTGCTGCTGTACCAACAAATACACCAGAATTCCCATAGTAAATACAAATGTTCCTACTAACAATATTAAACGCGGCTTTACTATTTTACTTTCATGATTCAATAATTTTTTAAACACATTATTTTTCCTTTCCAAATAATTAATTATAAAGTTAAATCACAAATTCCAACTCGTAAAATTATTTACTTAACATGTTCCTACAAAATTTTATTCAAAGCCATAATATACATTAGCACTGGCATCCGCCCAAAATGCTTCCCACTCTAACATATGATGCTTTAACTCTACTATCCATAGCATAAACACCTGCAGTCGCACTCATAAACAAAATAGATATAAATAGTAAAATTAATGTTGCTCTAATGCTTTTCCTCATCATTTATACCCCCCATAATTACGAGTTGGAATTACAATACATTTTATATCAAGGTCGTACAATTGTCAATATTTTACATTTAGTCTTTCCGCATCTGTTATCCGAAATTCAATCACATCAAGGGGACTCTATGAACGTGCCAATTCCCCATATTGGCCTATAAAACAAATAAAAAAGTGTCTAAACGATTGTTAGACACTTTTTATTCTCATAAGAATCATTTCAATTTTATACTGCAGTTACGTTATCCTGGCCGGATTTAACAGCTAATTCAATTTGGGTAAGCTCTTGTTTCGTAAATAAGGTATCCGGGTTTATAATAATCACTAAATCATTGTTCAGCCTGGCTATCGTCTGCATATAGGAAGTTTCCGTACCATTCAGAATTTCAGGAACCTCATGTACATCCTGACTATCAAATTCCTGTATTTCCTTTACTTCATCCACTTCGATACCCACAACGCTATTATGAACCCTTGCAATTAAAAGCTTATTATCATTTGCCGCATTGTCCTGGTACCCAAATTTATAATGAATATTGTAGACCGGAATGATCTCCCCTCTTAGGTGTACCAACCCTTTTATATATTTGGGTGCATTGGGAACCGATCTTATCTGCATATTATGCTCTATTGCCTGTATACGGTTAATATCAATTCCGTAATTCTCATTTTGTACTTTAAAAATAATGACCTTCATATTTTATTCCCCCTTTTCTTTTGAAAGGCTGTTCCATTTTAAATATCCGCTTATAAAATTATCAATATCTCCATCTAAAACGGCTGTCGTATTTCCGCTCTCTTCTCCTGTTCTATGGTCTTTCACCATAGTATAAGGCTGTAAGACATATGAGCGTATCTGATTCCCCCATCCTATCTCCTTCACTTCACCTCTTATTTCCGATGCTTTCTGCGAATTTTCCTGCAGCCGTAACATATACAGCTTTGCCTTCAGCATCTGCATGGCTTTATCCTTATTACTATGCTGGGAACGTTCATTTTGGCATTGTACCACAATATTAGTAGGAATATGGGTAATGCGGATGGCAGAAGACGTTTTATTAATATGCTGACCCCCTGCTCCGCTGGAACGATAGGTATCGATTCTGATATCGTCATCGTTAATTTCAATATCCAAATCTTCTTCTATTTCGGGCATAACATCACAGGAGGCAAATGATGTCTGTCTTTTTCCTGCCGCATTAAAAGGTGAAATTCGTACCAGTCTGTGTACTCCCTTCTCCGATTTAAGATAACCGTAGGCATTTTCCCCATTAATCTGAAAGGTAACGGATTTGATTCCCGCTTCATCACCATCCAGATAATCCAATTCTTCAACGGTAAAGCCCTTTGCCAAGGCCCATCTGTTATACATTCGATATAACATAGACGTCCAATCACAGCTTTCCGTACCTCCGGCCCCTGCATGGAGACTAAGAATAGCATTATTCTTATCATATTCTTCCGAAAGCAGGGTCTTAACCCTGATTTTATCCAGACTGGTTTCGAAATCCTTTAACAGCTCATCAATTTCCGGTATCAAGGATGGATCGTTTTCTTCATAGCCCATTTCAATCAATGTTTCCATATCTTCGAACTGGCCTTTCAGTTTATTATAGATCTCCATATCATCCTTCATGCTTTTTAATTCACGCATTTTGTTTTGAGAAATTTCCGGATCGTTCCAAAAAGACGGATCTTCCATTTCACGTTCTAATTCCTCTATTTTTTTCACCTTATTGGAGAGGTCAAAGTGAATCCCTGATTTCTGTTAAAGTATTCGTATAAGAATTTAAACTGCTTTTAAATTGATCGTATTCTACCACGAACTCACCTTCTTTCTTATAGTAGACTTTCTTAATTTCTTCCGCAGCATTGCTTGTATTTCTTGCCACTGCCGCAAGGACAGGGAGCATTGGGATATATTTTTTCAACGGTTCTTTTAACAGGTTTTTTACCTGCCGATTCATCTTTATTGGTTCCCGTTACCTTAGCTACCTGCTCTCTTTCCACCTTTTGCTCAATTTTTACATGGAACAGCAGCCGTATGGTATCTTCCCTGATATTGGCGGTCATAGCATCAAACATCTCATAACCGCTTAGTTTGTATTCTACAAGAGGATCCCTTTGTCCGTAAGCCTGTAATCCTATTCCCTGGCGCAATTGGTCCATATCATCAATATGATCCATCCATTTCCTGTCTATTACTTTTAATAAAATGACACGCTCTATTTCACGGAGAGTCTCCGTTTCCGGGAATTCCGTTTCCTTTAATTCATATAATTTTACCGCCTGTTCCTTTAAGTAATGCTTTAATTCATTCTTTTTAAAGTTTTTAATATCCTCATATGCTATTAATTTTATCGGTACAATGGGTAAAAGTAATGAATTCAGTTCTTTCAAATCCCATTCTTCTGTGACAGCCTCATCGCTGATGCATAAATCCACGGTATTTTCTACAATATCGGTGATCATTTTGTATATGGCATCACGCATGCTTTCGCCGTCAAGTACTCTTCTTCTTTCCGCATAAATAATTTCTCTCTGCTCATTCATTACCTGGTCATATTCCAACAGATTCTTACGTATGCCGAAGTTATTATTTTCTATTTTCATCTGCGCTTTTTCAATGGCATTTGATAACATTTTATGCTCAATCTGTTCATTTTCCGGAACACCAAGCGCATTAAAGATATTCATCAAACGCTCGGAGCCGAACAGGCGCATTAAATCATCTTCCAAAGAAATGTAAAATCTGGACTCTCCCGGATCCCCCTGCCTGCCGGAACGTCCTCTTAACTGGTTGTCGATACGTCTGGATTCATGACGCTCTGTTCCGATAATCTTCAGGCCTCCCGCAGCTTTAGCCTCTTCGTCAAGCTTGATATCCGTACCACGTCCGGCCATGTTGGTGGCTATGGTTACCGCCCCGTGCATACCGGCCTGGGCTACTATTTCCGCCTCCATTTCATGGAACTTGGCATTTAAAACCTGATGCTGTATTCCCTGCTTCCGCAGTAAATTACTGATTTCTTCAGAGGCTTCTATGGTTATGGTTCCTACTAATACAGGCTGTCCTTTTTCATGGGCTTTGATAATCTTCTCAATAATCGCATGCAGCTTTTCCTTCTTGGTCTTATAAACCGCATCCTGCAGGTCCTGTCTCATAATTGGCCTATTGGTGGGTATTTCAATAACATCCATTCCGTAGATATCACGAAATTCTTTTTCCTCTGTTAAGGCCGTTCCTGTCATACCGCTTTTTTTCTCATACTTATTAAAGAAGTTCTGGAAGGTAATGGTGGCTAATGTTTTACTTTCTCTTTTTACCTTGACATTCTCTTTTGCCTCAATAGCCTGATGCAGACCGTCGGAATATCTTCTTCCAGGCATAATACGGCCTGTGAATTCATCTACAATCAATACCTGGTCATCCTTTACGACATAATCCTGATCGCGAAACATTAAATTATGGGCACGTAAAGCCAATATTATATTATGCTGGATTTCCAGATTCTCAGCATCGGCAAAGTTATCAATATGAAAGAATTTTTCTACCTTTTCAACGCCTTCTGCGGTCAGGTTGACTATTTTATCCTTTTCATTGACAATAAAATCTCCCTCTTCCGTGATTTCTTCACCCATAATAGCTGCCATTTTCGTTAATTCCGCACTCTGCTTACCTTTTACCAGCTGGCGGGCCAGGATATCACATGCCTCATACAGCTTCGTTGATTTACCGCTTTGACCGGATATAATCAAAGGTGTCCTTGCCTCGTCAATCAATACGGAATCGACTTCATCAATAATGGCATAATGTAAATCACGCAAAACCAGCTGTTCCTTATAGATAACCATATTATCCCTTAAATAATCAAATCCCAATTCATTGTTCGTTACATAAGTAATGTCACATTTATAAGCATTTCTTCGCTCTTCATTTGTTTTTCCGTTTAATACAACACCAACGGAAAGGCCTAAAAATTCATGTACCTGCCCCATCCACTCAGCATCACGGTTTGCAAGGTAGTCATTAACCGTTACTATTTGGACCCCTTTACCCGTTAAGGCATTTAAATATGCCGGTAAAGTAGATACCAGGGTTTTACCTTCACCGGTTTTCATTTCCGCTATTCTTCCCTGGTGTAAAATAATACCGCCAATTAACTGTACACGGTAATGCTCCATTTTCAGTACTCTTCTTGAAGCTTCCCTAACCACGGCAAAGGTTTCCGGTAATATATCATCTAAGGTTTCCCCATCTGCTAATCTTTTTTTAAATTCTTTTGTTTTATGTTTTAATTGCTCATCTGTCAATTCCATCATAGCAGGACGTAATTCTTCAATTTTATCCACAAGGGGATAGATTATCTTTAATTCATGTTCGCTATGTGTACCAAATATTTTATCAAATAATTTCATATTTAGCTCCTATACCTCATTCTATGTTTTTTCCAAAACCACTTTTATAACCAGGTCCGGACAAATTACCCGTATAGTATATTGTAACACTAATGCCGCTGTTAGGGAAGAGGAAGAGATTATAAAAAAAGACGAAAGAAATTATAAAATCAAAGCAAAGAATGTACCTGCGCACATTCTGATACCGTAGGTAAGGGTTAAGATAATTGCTTTTTCACTTAACGGCTATAACTTCCATTTCCATCAATACATCCTTGGGTAATCTGGCCACCTCCACACAGGATCTGGCCGGGCAGTTTTCCGTAAAATAAGTACTGTATATAGAATTAATAGTACCAAAATCATTCATGTTTTTAATAAATACGGTTGTTTTAATCACATTATCTAAGGCTGTTCCAGACTCTGTCAGTAAATTTTTGATATTCTTTAAAACCTGTTCCGCCTGAGCTTCGATGCCCTCCGGAATTTCTCCTGTCTGAGGATCAACAGGAATCACTCCTGAAGAATAAATCATCCCGTTAATTTCAATTGCCTGTGAATAAGGTCCGATGGCTGCCGGCGCCTTTTTTGTACTGATTATTTTTTTCATTTCCGTTCCTTCCTTATATCATATTTTTTTATAATAGTTATATGTCACTTTATATTTTTGTTATGATGCTTAACAGAATTATTACTTTTTGCTGTTATTTATCATAGCACTTTATTATACAAAAATAAAGAATGAATTCTGCTTAAACATCGTTTCTGCTTTCATTGCGTCTTATGCCGGGCTACGTATTTTACTATAGTAAAGGGGGATTTAACGAGGTAATATATCCGTTCAAGATTCAGGATTTTTTAAATGAAGGCTGTGGAATCAGCCTTTTGGGGGTACGGAGG
>CAMJWQ010000171.1 GCA_946409475.1 uncultured Lachnospiraceae bacterium | reverse complement strand
AATGAAAACAGGTCAATTTCCCCATATGCCCCTTTCAGAGAATGGAAAGGATTCCTCCTTTGCAGTTGAGCTTTTGATTCAAGAGGCATTGAACGGTAACCGTGACGCAATATCACTTATCCGGGAAACTGCTGCTTTTCTGGGGCAGGCTCTGGCACAGGTCGTTAATCTTATTGCCCCGCCGGATATCATTATATCAAATAAGCTTTGCAAAACAGGAGATATTTTCCTTGCGCCCTTAAAGGAATCTTTAAGGAAATATTCGATTGAAGAAAATTTCAATAATGTTTCCCTAATTCCTTCCCCCTATGGAGACGATATCGGTGCAATCGGCGCCGCCGCCCTCTCTCTGGAGGAAAATTACAACATTCTTCCTATGGAATTTTAAGAGACGGCTGCACGGCGGAATCGGGCCTGCATGGCGGAATAACAGCATTTACTTACAATACATAGACCCCGTTAAAAATAAGTAAGGCAAAGGCAAACCATAAAGGTCCGCTTGAACCTATAAAATTAAAATGTAGGATATAGTCAAATGCAGGACTACTACAAGTATAATCATACATAACTTTAAATTATCAATATACGAAGATCTTGCATTCTTTATTTCTGCCCCCATAAAACTTCCTCCTTGGATAAATAATTCTTTGTAGCAAATAATTTTTATATTCATACATTAATAAAAAAAATAAAAAGGTATGTGAAATGGATTATTATAAACCATTTTTTTCACATAAATTCAACACATCTAATGAATCAAATACAGTAAATTCATCACATACATCCAGCACATCAAATACATCTAAAACCGCTAACACCATGACATTAACGGGAAAAGGACAGGTATCTGTTACCCCGGATATTGCCGTCATACGTCTGGGCGTGGAGACGAGGGGAGAGAATCTGGCAAAGGCACAGGAAGAGAATGCACAGAACAGTCAATCCGTAATTACCATACTCAGGCAGTTGGGTATACAGGATATAAAAACTTATCAATATACCATAGATAAAATAATGGAATTTGAAAATAATAATCGCGTTGATAAAGGTTATATTGTGCGTAATATTGTGGAAATAAAAGTAAGAGCCGGAAGCCAGATCGGGCCGGCTATTGATGCCGCAGTCAATAACGGAGCCAATGTTGTGGAAGGAATTTCTTTTGAAATAGTAAATCCCGACTATTATTATCAACAGGCCCTACATATGGCATTGGATAATGCCATAGGAAAAGCAGAGGCTCTTGCCATGCAATTAGGGGCGGCTTTACATCCTGTTCCCCATAAAATAGTGGAGAATAGTATGGTACCGATTCCCTTTTCGGGAGCATACAGCTTGAGAGAGAGCAGGGCATCAGCGCCCATTGAACCCGGCAAAAAGAATATAGAAGCTGCTTTAACAGTAGAGTTTCTTTATCATTAATTATCTCCTCGTAAACAGCTCCTTCCTTTTTAAGCCATTAGCTTTGATTTGCTGCCTCCAGCCCATTTCCCCGGCCGGCTTATAAAGGGAACGGGGAAAATTGGGAGAAGCGTTAAGGTTCTCGGCCGGAGCGTTATCCATAATATTTTCCGATAAAGCTTTCAAAGCCTGATATATGCTTTTTCCCGGTCGTTTGCCAGGGAAGATTTGGAAAGTATTTCACCCATAGTTTGATAATTATCTTTAATGATACAGACTCCGGGCGTTTTAATCCAGCAGCCGAAGCATCCGATACAATTATGTATGGAATCATCGTTTGCAATTATATGGAAATTGGAATCATTATGAAAAGGTAATAATTTATCTGCCGATTCTTTTTCTAAATCGTAGATAATCAGCCTCATACACTATCCTTTTTGTAGCATAACCGATACGAACCGGTCAATGATTTTATTTTATATTTTGTATATTATGGTAATGTTATGATACTGTCAAGAAAATAATAACAACTATACATACCCGAATACTAGCGAGGTACTTGCGAGCTTAGTGAGAATAGTATAATGCTTTAGTGAAGTAACATATTTTGGCCAGTATAAGCAAATATTCAAATAACCATTGACAAATATTTACGAGAATGATAGTATTTGATAAAAGTTCATAGTAAAAATCGTTGAACAAAAGCAAGTACCTGTATTTGTAAATCACAGAGAGCCGGGGATGCTGAAATCCGGTATGGCAGAATACAGAGAATGGGTTTGGGAGATGCAGGGTGAAATCAGTAGCCTTTGCCGTGGGTTTTGCGTTAAGAAACAGGGTATGTTAGTACTTTAAAGAGATACAGGATAAAAATATTTTCCTGTAACATGAGGTGGCACCGCGATAATTCGTCCTCAGCAGTTTATAGCTGCTGGGGATTTTTTAATTTATAGGAAAGACCTTGTTGCCGTAAAGTGTTAAATCTGTGATTTCCTATAAATCAAGCCCCCAGGAGGGATACACACGAATGCATTGCGTTACAATAACCAGGGAGGTCTTACGAATCCTGACCTTCCGGTTTCATTTAGGAGGATTTACTATGGAGAATTACAGTATCTATTTACCAAGCTATTCCATCGGCAAAGATGTGTATAGTAAAATAAGTGAGGTCTGCCGTCCTTATGGTACGAAAGTACTGGCCGTCGGCGGCCATAAGGCAATAGCTGCCGTTAAGGATTTACTATTGGAGGCCATGAAGGGCAGCGGCTTACACATTCTGGATTTTCGATGGTATGGAGGAGAATCCAGCTACGGGAATGTCGATAAACTAATGGCAGATCCTCTGGCTAAGGAAGCGGATATGATTTTTGCAATAGGAGGCGGCAAAGCAACGGATACCGGCAAATGTGCGGCAGCTAAACTGAATAAGCCGGTTTTTACTTTTCCTACCATAGCTTCCAACTGTTCCGCCTGTACCAGTGTATCTATTATGTACCATAAGGACGGAAGCTTTCAGGAACCCTTTTTCTTTCAGAAGCCGCCGGTTCATGCTTTTATCCAGACCTCTGTTTTAATAAAATCTCCTAAGATTTATATGTGGGCGGGGCTGGGAGATACCTATGCAAAATACTTTGAAAGTACCGTTTCCTCAAGAGGTGAGGATTTGGTTCATTACGTGGCACTTGGCGTCACAATGAGTGAAATGTGCATGAAGCCTATTCTCCAATACGGCAAAAAGGCTTTAGAGGATAATGAGAACGAAAATCTTTCTTATGAATATGAGCAGGTCGTACTATCCATTATCGTAACTACGGCAATCGTATCCATTCTGGTTACAACGGAGCACATTATCGATTACAATACGGGTCTTGCCCATGCCGTATTTTATGCCTTAACCTCCTATCCTCACATAGAGGAAAAACATTTACACGGCGAGGTCGTAAGCTTTGGCGTACTGCTTTTACTCTTAGCAGATAACCGGAAGGAAATGTTTGAGCAAATCTATACCTTTTGTAAAAGCGTGGGACTTCCGACAAAGCTGTCCGATTTGGAATTATCAGAAGCCGAATTACCTGACATAATCCATAAAACACTGGAAATGAAGGACATCAGCCATAACCCTTATAAAATTACGGAAGAAATGCTGAAAGAAGCTTTCGAAGTTCTTGAAACCTATTAAATTTTAAAAAAAATTGAAATGTAAAGAGAGGATTAATATGAAACAGTCAATGAAAAAATTTTTGGTATTGGTACTATGTATGATAATGATATTATCCCTGCCGGCCTGCGGGAAGAAAAACAGTGACAGCTATAAAATCGGCATCATTATGCTGGTGGAAAACGGAGCTTTTCTGGACATGAAGGAGGGTATCCTGACGGAGCTTGCGGCAAAAGGATATACGGAGGAAAACACCACCTTTGATTATCAATGTGCCCAGGGTGATACCACAAATCTCAGGACCATCTGTTCCTCCATGGACGACGGAACCTATGATTTGGTATTTACCATTGCCACACCTCCCACCCAATCCTTTGTGAGCCTGGAGAGCGATACTCCGGTATTTTTCTGTTCCGTATCGTCACCGGTTGCCGCAGGAGTCATTACGGATATGAATATCCCGGATAAAAATGCTACCGGCACCTCCAATGCCATCCCTATTGAAGAGATTTTCGCTCTTTCCGGCAAGCTGACACCCGATAGCAGCACATACGGCCTAATCTATTGTACCAGTGAGACAAATTCCGTAAATACCATCGCCTCGGCGAAGGAATATATGGATGCCAATAATCTGGCTTATGTAGAAGCTGCCGTAACGGATTCCTCTGAAATAAAGGCGGCAGCCGAATCCCTGGTGGGAAAGGTGAATGCCATCTTCGTACCTAATGATTCCGTAGTCCAGTCTGCTATCAGCAGTATTGTTTCCGTCAGCAGGGAAAATAAAATACCCGTTTACTGTTCTTCCGCTACTACAGTCGCCTCCGGCTGTTTTGCAACAATAGCCATTGATGATGTGGGAATCGGTTCCAAAACTGCCGCTATGGCCGTCGAATATTTAAACGGTACCAAAATAGAGGATATTCCTTCCATTGTGGTCGGAGCCGATTATGTAAGCATTAATTCCACAACGCTGGACACCCTTGGCATCTCCGTACCGGATGATCTGGGATATGAGGTGCAATATCTGGAGGATGCGGAATAATTATTCCTGATTGTTTCATTTTCTATTTAGTCATTTATGCAATTTTATCGTTTCTAAAGAAAGGGATTTTACATGCAATTATATATCACTGCCCTTCAGGAGGGTTTCCTATACGGAATTATGGCCCTGGGTATCTTTATTAGTTTACGAATCCTTAATATACCGGATTTGACCACAGAGGGAAGCTTCGGCTTCGGCCTTTCCATAGCCGCCGTTCTGGCGGCTAAAGGCTTTGTCATAACGTCCATACTTCTGGCTGTAATAGCCGGTGCTGCGGCGGGATTTACCACCGGCTTTTTACAGACAAAACTATCCATTCATCCCGTTCTTGCCGGCATTATTACCATGAGCGGCCTGTATTCCATAAATCTGCTTTGTCTGGGAGCTGCCAATATGTCCCTGAACGACAATACGTTATTCCGTGTTATGAAAGAGGCTTTTTTCCCGAATTCATCAGGGATGGACAGCAAGATCTTTTATGCTGTAATCAGCGGATTCATATGTTTACTTATTATGGTTATCTTAATATGGTTTTTCAGGACTCATTTCGGTATGTGTATCCGGGCTACGGGAGATAATGAGCAAATGGTACGCAGCTCCTCCATAAACGTAAATATTACCAAGACGGCAGGCCTCTGCATAGCCAATGCTTTAGTGGCTCTTTCCGGTGCATGCATCGCCCATGCCCAAAACTATGCGGATATCCATTCCAGCAACGGAACCTTAGTTGTCGGCCTTGCCTCCGTTATAATCGGAGAAGCACTTCTTGGGAAAAGAAGCATTGTTATAGGAATTTTATCTGCGGTAACCGGCTCCATTGCCTACCGTTTTATCGTAGCCTTTGTTCTCAGCTATAATATCTGCGGAGCCAATATGATGAAGCTTATGTGCGCTCTTGTCGTTGCCGTTACATTATCCATACCCGCTGTTAAAAACCAGATGGCTGTCTTGAAGCTTAAGAAGGAGGCAAAGAAACATGCTGATCATTAAAAATGCTTCCAAAATTTTTTCAAAGGGTACGGTTAATGAACATACTGCTTTACGTGAATTAAATCTGCTCGTTGAGGAAGGGGAATTTGTAACCATTGTAGGCTCAAACGGAGCCGGAAAATCCACCCTTTTCAACGCTGTCTGCGGAACCTTTCTCTTAGATGCGGGCAGCATCTGTTTAGATGACAGAAATATCACCTTTATGGCGGAGCATAAACGGGCCCGGCATATCGGGCGGCTCTATCAGGATACCATGAAGGGTACGGCTCCTAACCTTACGATTGAGGAAAACCTGGCTCTGGCCTATAGCAGAAGCAAACGCGGTCCTTTTCGAATTGCCGTATCCAAAAAAGAACGGCAATTATACCGGGATGCCCTGGCCGCTTACGAAATGGGCTTGGAAGACCGCCTGGAAACAAAGGTGGGTCTTCTTTCCGGCGGACAAAGACAGATTGTGGCCCTGCTAATGGCTACCCTGGTCCCGCCAAAGCTGCTGCTCCTTGATGAGCATACGGCAGCTCTTGATCCGGCGGCGGCAGAAAAGGTCATGAAAATCACCAAGGATATTGTCAGACATAATCATTTAACTACCCTGATGATTACTCATAACCTGAAGTCCGCACTCACTACCGGAAATCGTACCATCATGATGGATGGAGGAAGCATCATTTTTGATATTTCCGAAGAGGAAAGAAAAAACATGACCATTGAAGATTTGATGCATATGTACTCCCAAAAGAGACATGTGGAATTGGATAATGACCGGATGTTATTTTCTTAAAAAATAAATACAGGGAGGACTTTATTCTCTCATCAGGCAGAAACAATAAAAAGGAAGGTACGTTCCTATAACGCAGCTTCCTTTTTCACATACATTTCTAACCTATTCACTTCTATAAGGACATCCCGTGTACCGACACATTAGTCCAAGATGTCAGTGTGTCAGTGCACTAGTGTGCTGTCCGCCTGGTATCTATGGTAATCGGACGGCACACTAGAATCGTGCCCCTCCATCTACCGACAGAATTTCTCCCGTAACATAGCTTGCCTGATCACTGGCTAAAAATAAAAAGGCATTGGCTACATCATCCGGTGTCCCGGCTCTTCCCATAGGGATTTGTGCCGAAATTGCCTCCACTACTTCCTTTGGCAGCGCTGCTACCATGTCTGTCTCCGTTACACCGGGTGCAATCGCATTTACGCGGATTTTATCTCTGCCCAATTCTCTTGCAAGGGAGATTGTTAATCCGTTTACCGCAAATTTACTGGTCGGATATCCTACACCACCCGGCTGTCCGATGATACTAACCATGGAGCTTGTATTTATAATACATCCCCCGCCCTCTTCCTTCATTATTTTAGCAGCCGGTAAAGCAGCATAGAATATGGCATTCACGTTTATATCCATTACCTTACTAAAATCCTCCGGCGTATAATCGTATAAAGGAATACTTTGAGAGATACCGGCGTTATTCACCAATATATCTAATTTTCCGTATTTTTCTTTTACATCCATGATAGCTGTTTCCACTTCTTTTGCATTGGTAAGATCCGGATACATTCCTTCTACCTGCCATGTGTTGTTTTCTGCTTTTAAGCTTGCAACCGCTTTATCAGCTGTCTCCTTTTTGGAGCCAAATAATACAACCTTTGCACCGTTTTCTAAATATTTCTTTACGATCGCATATCCTATTCCCCGGGTTCCTCCTGTGACAACTGCAACTTTATCCTTCAGCATCTTTTGAACTTCCTTTCATTAAAACATTTCTTAATTAATTTTTTTAGTTTATTT
>CAMJWQ010000170.1 GCA_946409475.1 uncultured Lachnospiraceae bacterium | reverse complement strand
TTTTCATACCATTATTTGTATAATTTAACTAATTATTTTACGTTTTACTAATTTATTTAAATCATTCCCCGGTTATACCGGTACGATCAACGCTCTCAACAAAGTATCTTTGAAATATAAAATAAATCACTAATAAGGGAAGCATAGTCAGCATAGTACCCGCCATGTTAATAGATTCGTTTAAACTGGTTGCGGCATTGGCTGCAGTCGTCGCATAGGTGGAATAGTTTGATGAAAAGTTGTCCAGCTGAACAACCAGCGTTGTCCAGCCGGAGCTGGTCATTACTCCGGATACATACATCTCCGTTAAATAAGAATTATTCCAGTACCACACAAAAGAAAACAAGCCTACCGTAATAATTGCCGGCACCGATGAAGGGAGTGAAATCCTGACAAAGGATTGAAAATAACCTACTCCGTCAACCTGAGCCGCCTCTATAAGCACTTTCGGTACCTGTTTAAAAAATTGATAAAATATTAATATAAAAATCGGTGCATTGATTCCCATACCCATAATTGCCGGCAGGATAAAGGCCCACACCGTTCCTAAAATACCCAGATTAGAATACAATACATAAGTTGGTATCATGGTAATCTGGCTCGGAAGAATGAAGGAGAAGATTATAATCCCCAGAATAACCTTCTTGAATGGAAATTCAAATCTTGCCAGTCCATATCCGATCAGCGAGCAGGATATCAGATTACAAATAGTGGGGACGCCTGCAATAACAATGCTCTGTCCAAATGATTTCCAAAAGTCCATACTGGAAGCAGCCTGTAAATAATTAGAAAATGTCAAGGTACCGGGAATCCAGTTAATCGATGAATCCAGTAAATCCTCTAAAGTCATAAAGCTGCTGCTCGTCATATACAGGATTGGATACAGATATATAAATCCGATACAAATAAGCAGTGCATAAATAGAAAATAATTTCAGAAAGCCTTCCCTGTCCTTGCTTCCAAACAACATCTTATGAATTTTATCTCTATTCCTATCCATAAAAAGGCTCTTTTCAGTAATCCTTTGTGCTATTATAGGACGAGTACTTGCTTTTTTTCCTTGCTCTTTCGATTTTCTTAGCATTTCCGGCACTTCTCCTTTCTATCCTTTTTTCCGCTCTCTTTTCTCTTTTCCTTTCTTTTCTCACTTTTTTCACCCGGCGTTCATATACGTCTTTACGCCCTGCCAGTAATCCCGCAAAGACAATCACGATCAAAACAACAGCCAGGGAATATATCCACGCCATGGCAGATGCATATCCATATCCCTTTTCCTTCGTTCCCGAAAACATGGAGCTCTTTATCAGCGTGATAATCTCGTTTTGCTCATTGCCCGATATAAACACTATGGTATAAATACAGTTCAAAAGGATCAATGGTTTTATGTTAGGCAGCGTAATCTTCCAAAAGCATTCCCACGAAGAGCCGCCGTCAATTTTGGCCGCTTCATACATGGAACGGTCAACCTTCTGTAATCCGGAAAGGAAGATCAATATCTGCACTCCGGAATACCACAATATCATAATCATATTTGCAAATACTTCCGACACAAGACTCGCAAGATATGGCGGCATAAATGCCTCTATGGCAGTTTCAATCGCCTGTGTATCTACCGAAGTAATAGTAACAGCCCCGTCCTGGGAAAGCATGGACATAACCGGACCGCTGACAATAATGACCGGAAAGAAAAACAGCAGTCTGAATATTCCCTTAAACCTGAATTTTTGATTGAGCATCATTGCAATCAGCAGTGCAAATACGATAATAATAGGGATTGCTATCAACGTTGAAGTCAGATAATCCAGCATCTGGGCCGGGAAGTCCGCATCCGATAATAATATCTGTGTGAAATTCCCCTGCCCGACAAAGGTAAAGCTCTTCCCAACCGGAGTAATTCTAATATTATTCAGCGCATACCAGAAGGATGTTATTAACGGATAAAAAAGGAATATACACGCACCGACTATCCAGGGAGAGACGAACAGGAATCCTGTCATCGCTTCTCTTTTGGCCAAACGCCCTTCTTTTATCTTTTTTTTGTATTCCTTTTCTTCTTTGCTCAACTTTTTTTTACTCATTTCGCCTCACCCATCTTATAAGACATTGCGGTTACATGATATCCGTCTACAGCAACATCCCCGTCAGTATAATTTACATAAATCACTTTCCCATTGTCGTAAGTAACTTTTGCAACACCTTCCTCCAGCTTCTCATGGCTTACAATGAATGCTCCGTTTACAGCCTCCGCTATTGCCCGCAGCTCCTTATCATATTCCACAATAGTATCTTTGTACGTACCGTATTCCGTACTGTAAAGATCAGACGAATTCGTATAGATCAAGGCTGAAGAATTCTCATAGGTAATATAAAAGGACGGATAAATACCCGACTCCACCATCTTAAGAAAAAATTCCGTCTGGTTCGCCTCAAAGTTAACATAATCAGAATACATGGGGATAACGCCCTTTAATACCATGGATAAAAAGGGGACTTCCTCGTCTTCATACATAAAGTCGGAGGACCCCAGCGGCATATCTAAAAATGCATCCGTATAATTCCACAAATAGCTGAAGGGCCGCTCCAGAATCAAATCAGTCCGCTCGTCTACTGCTGCCAGTGCACTTATATAGCTGTCTCCACAGTCACTCCTGCTATAAAGGCCGCCCTTATAGCTGTAGGAAAACAGACTGTCCGATATTCCGGATATTGCCAGGTTATTTACATTCTCCGCTATATAAGAATTTACAAAAGCTGATAAAAGTGTTGTCGTTCTGGCCGGGGTCAGGTATCGGAATTCTCCGTAGACCTGATCATATGTTTCTTCAACAAAAGTACGCTTATTAATCTTTTTCACCACATTGAATGTTGCATTTAATTCGGCCGGATTGCTTCTTAAAGCATCATTATATAAATAGAGCTTATAATTTTTCTCTTCCGCACCGATAATCAGATCGGTCAGGCCGGAGGTCCCTCCTATATGGCTGTCGGCTTTATACCTTGTAATCGGCACATGATACAAGCCGCCGTTTTGCCAGCCTTTGTAGACAGAGAGCAGGCTTTCCACTCCGGAGCTCTGCAGTTCATTATATATTTCTTCGATATTATCCGTAGTTGTCATAGTTACCGCTTTTGTAAACAGCAGCCATTCCTCTCTGTCCGTACCAAGAAAATCCACTCTCGTGTTATAGGAGGTATCCTTTGGTATAATGAGCTTCCTTTCCAAAAGGTAATCCCGATACTTTACCGCAAGTCCTGAATAATCTGCCTCTTCTTTGTCCGCCAGTAAATACCGGACCTGCAAATCCGTATCCGTTCTATTCTGTTCTACATTGGTGACCGTACCCGAATTGGAATTATTAAGCGGCTGTACATAGATGTCTCTTAACATAAATCTTGCAAAACATCGATTGTAATTTACCATCACTCCATTCGGATGAGCTTCAATGCTCGCTCTCTTATCTCCGGACTCTACAACAGCAATATAGCCCAGCCTGTCCTCACTGTGTATCATTCCAAAAACCGGAGCCATTACCGCATTGGGCTCAACAATCATATCGTATCTGTCCCAAAGTAACGCAGATACCGATGAATCCGAAAATCCGATATCCTTTCCATAAATCATCCGGGAGAATCCGGTGGAATACCTGCCCTCCTTATCATCCAGATAAATAAGGGCACCGTTTCCGTCCGGGATCAACATATATCCCTCCTGATCATCCATATGGGTGTATCCCAGAAAAGGATAGATACTTACCGTTGATATGTAAGTTCCTTCTTTTTCTTCTATAATAGAGCTCCCCGGGACATTTACCACCAATTCATTATTTTCCAGAGAAACATTTAAGGTCAGTCCCAGCATATAATCCGTAAAATATATTTCTGCGGAAAATCCCTTATCCGTATAGGTTATGTCCATGGTGGTATCGCACGAAATTAAATCTGCCTGATATGTATTGGTGGTTCCTACGATCACCGAAAGGACAATTCCGGATTTCATATAGGCGTTCCAGGTCTTATTACTGCTTCCGTCATCCGCCTCATCACTCAGGGTAGATTCCAATAGCTTTCCCGTCTCTTTATCCTCTAATATGACGGAAAGCCTTGGTTCATAAAAATACATGCGGTATGTACCGCTTTCCGCAATCAGCCGGTAATCATCCATGGTAATCCATTCCGATTTATCAACCTTACCAACGGATTCGGATTCCACCGTATTTTCCTCTCCTCCGGCAGACGTTGCATCGGCATTGGCAGGTCCAATACATACACCTGCAATAATCACTGCCACTAAAAAACATAATAATTTTCTAATTCCGGCTGCCAATTCGGTACACCACCTCTCCAACTATTGCACTTATAAACTCAAATACCTGTGCCCATAATACATAAATGATAAATAACAAAAGTGCCATAACTAATATGGTAAATATACTCAGGCAAATCACCTTACATGTTTCACCAGATGTATAATTGTTTACTTCCTTTATTGCAATAACCCCTAATACCAGAATCCATCCGTACATCGCTGCCTTTACCATGGTAATCAGGAACTGCTCATTATCTGTTAAAATATGTGACAATACAAATCTTATGGGTGTCAAAAAAAGATAGGGTGCCAGGCTGTAAGTAAAATAGGTATATATTTTTTTAATGGTTCCTTCGCCGTCATTGATCGTGCAGACCAAATAGTGGCAAAGCGTAATTCCAAGCATGATGACAGCAATCATTCCTATATCGGAAAAAACCTCAAAGCGGCCTTCCCGGATTGTCTTTTGTAAAAATCCGCACAGATATTTATTAATGATATATTCTCCCGTGAATAGTACCATTAAAATATGAGATGCTTTATAGGAGGCCCTTCCCTCTCTGGCTATTCCGTAGGAACCGTCTATGGGATGATACATAAAATATTTCACGTAAAACAAATTAGACAGAACTGTGTTTTTCCTGCTGTTTTCTTTCCATGCCCGGTATCCGTCCAATATATGTTTCTTCTTATCAAGTGCTTTTATTAATTTCCATAGCAGCCACAAAAATACTATTCCCGCCATAAAGGGTACGATATTTTTCTTTAACCACAAATTTCGAATCTCCCAAAAAGCATCGGAATACCCCTCATAATCCTTTGCCAGCCTTGCATATGTTAACGCCATTTCATAATTTTCTTCCTGATAGTAAACCCGCCCCATTGCCATATTGGCATAATCAAACATGCTGTTCATCTCAAGTATTCCGGTCAAAGGTTCTTTGCTTTCCGTGTAACGCCCATTGGCATACAGATATAATGCCCGGTGCAGCAGGTCTGTAAACTCCGTGGGCTCATAGACCTGAATTTGAGACATATCCGAATCCAATATGTATATGCGGTTCCGGCCATCCACCTGCATCGCAGACACTAAGGTTGAAAGTCCTACCCGTTGTGTACCGTCGTCCGGCCCGCCAAAAACATAAAGAAGTTCCCCTTCGCTGTTATATTCATAGATATATCCCTGCTGGGAAGCTACGTATATGTTATCATGATTTCCCGCCGCAACTGCTGCCGGTACATCATCATAGGCATCCGCCTCAATTAAATTATTTCCTGCCATATTCAATTTTTTCAGGGTATCATATTCATCCCCACGGGTAACCGTATAGATCAGCTCTTTTTCATCAATTGCCAGATTATCGGGAGTGGCAGGAATACTGCTGACCATCTTGGCACGCTGTGCATCCGTTAAAATGATACGGTAAAGGATGGTCTGCAGATTTACGGAGGTATAATTTGTCCCAAAATAGCCCAGAAAAGTCCCCCCGTTTGCCGGTGATATTTCTACGATACCATTGGTATTCGATTCACAGACAATAAACATGATGCCCGAATCATTTACTACGATTTTAATGGGCTGAAAGCTGAGCGCATCCCCGTATAAGGGACTATCCGGCTTTGCATACCTGTTCAGCAGATCTCCTTCTTCATCAAATTCGAAAACCGCCTCCGCATCACGGTCCGCCACATATACATGCCTGTTATCCGTTACATAAACCCCCTTGGGTGCCGCCAGAATTTCTTCCCCGATAATTTTTACCAGTTCCCCTTCACTATTCCCCACTACAACCCTTGCATTACCGGTATCCGCCACATAAATATTCCCGTCTTCGGCAATGCACATATCACCAGGCTCCGCAAAGCTTTCTTCACCAAACCCGGTCAATGTCTCATATGCAAGATATGCTGTCTGTGTCTCCCTCACCCGTCCATACCCATCTACCGTATAGGTTTTATATGGTGTTTCCGCATACACGGCACACGAGCCTGCTCCCAGGGCAAATACGGCTGCAATCAGGAAGCCCGCCGCTATTGTAATAGCCCATTTTCTTCGTTTCATTTTTGCTCCCTTCCTTTTGTCCCGTCTTATTTAATACCGGAATGTGCCATCGTATTCATAACGCTGTTTTGAAGTACAATAAACAGCAATAGATTCGGTACAAACATTATGAGTGTCGCTGCTGCGGATATTCCCTGCCCGGAAACGGTATTGTTAACATTGACCAGTGAATTCATATAAAAAGTCAACGTCTTCATACTGTCGTTATTAATATAATAATTTGACGTTTCCATATTGGTCCACACCTGCTGGAATACAAGTATGGCGGCGGTTGCCATTGCAGGCCGGATCATTGGTATGATAATTTTGTAATATACTTTAAAATCTGTGGCTCCATCTATATACGCCGCTTCAATCAAAGAATCCGGCACCTGGTCAACGAACTGTTTTACCAGAAACAATGCCACAGGCATAGCAATCAGGGGGAGTACATGAGCCCATACCGTGTCAATTAACCCCGCCCTGCAGATTACTAAGTATCTCGGTATCAATACCGCCGTAGCTACAAACATAATTGCAATCTGATTGATCTGCATAATCATATTTCTTCCCTTAAATTTAATCTTGGATAAGGCAAATGCGGCAAATGTAGTAAATAAAAGGGAGAGACCCACGGTCAATATTGTCACTGCCACGCTGTTAAAAATGTATCTGCTTAACGGAATTCCTGATGTCCGGCTGAATTTTATTAATTTTGTAAAATTATCCAGTGTTGGGTTTCTTACAAAAAAGGTCGGCGGAAAAGCAAATAATTCATCCATTGGTTTGAATGCATGGTTTGCAATAAAGATAATGGGCATTGCCATGAAGATAACCATGGGAAGAATCATAAGCAGTATTTTCAATTGACTCTTTTCAAATTTTGAAGGATTGATTTTTCTTCCCCTATATGCCATTTCTATCACCTCTCTTTTAAAATTCTTCTTTTTCACCAAATAAGCTATTGGCCATTCTGGAAAATATCTGAACGATTAATAACAGCACCACGGATACTGCCGCCGCATATCCCATTT
>CAMJWQ010000169.1 GCA_946409475.1 uncultured Lachnospiraceae bacterium | reverse complement strand
CCTTTCATTCGTCTTCCTCTCAAGACAAACTTCAGTTCACCTTTTCGGAGTCCTTCCTCCACATTCCCATGCGGCTCCCACATGCCTTCATCCCAAAGCATCACTACTCCGCCGCCGTATTCCCCCCTGGGAATCGTTCCTTCAAAATTCCTATATGAAAGCGGGTGAGCTTCTACCTGTACGGCCAGCCTTTTATCCTTCGTATTATAGGATGGCCCCTTCGGTACGGCCCAGCTCAAAAGAGTTCCTGCCCATTCCAGCCGAAAATCATAATGTTCTCTCCGCGCCATATGGTGCTGTACCACAAAACACAAGCTTTCCTCATTATCTGCCGCTTTACCTTCCGGCTCCAATGTTTTTTTAAAATTTCTTTTTTCATTATACTCACTTAGTTTCGTATCCATACTTATGCCGGTTCCTTACCTTGTTTCGCTTTCTCCACGCTGGCTTTCAAAGCCTCCATAAGATCGATGACTTTTACGGCACTGTCGGGCTCCGCTGCGACGATTTCCTTACCGGATATCTTTGTTTCAATTAATGCACGAAGTCTTGACTGATATTCATCCTTGTATTTAGATGGATCAAATGGTGTATCCATGGAGCTAATCAGAGTTTTTGCCATATTTAATTCCTGTTCGGATACTTCCGGCTTCGTATAAGGTTTTTGCAGTTCTTTTATCTCATCGGCATAGAACATAGTGGAAATAAGAACCCCATCCTCACGGGGAATGATTGCCATCAGGGTATCCTTTGTTCCCATAACCGTTTTACCTATGGCAATCTTTTGTTCACTCATCAATGCGGAGCGAAGCAGCTCAAAAGCTTTTTCCCCGCCCGGTTCAGGTGCCGCCTGATACGTCTTTTCATAGTAAACAGGCGAAATCTGGTTCAATTGGGCAAAATGCAGGATCTGAATGGATTTTTCCTTTTCCGTTTTAATTTTTTCAATCTCCTCATCTGTGATAACAACATACTTGTCCTTATCATATTCGTACCCCTTCACAATATCTTTTGCAGTGATCTCTTTGCCGCAGTGGGCGCAGGTCTTCTTGTACCGGATACGGCTGTTGTCTTCCTTATGCAGTTGATTGAAATGTATATCATTATCCTGTGTCGCTGTCAGCATAGCAATGGGGATTGCTACCATACCGAAAGTAATAACTGATTTACGTGATACCATAATGTGAACACCTCCAAGGACTATTGTTTCCAACCTGATTATAAGTATTCAATCACTCCGGTTTTCTCTAAAAGCTGTCACCGATTTTGTAAACCGTATAGCATGAGCTCCAATAAAAGTCCAAAAAAAAAGAATCTCCGCCAAGAGATTCTCTTTTCATTCCGTGTACGGTTTTGCGAATCTTTTTTCATAAGCACCATTTTTCTTAAGATTGGCATCCCAATAGCAGTTTGTTAATCCGGTTAATGAAAATATGGAGAATAGTAATTGCATACCTTTTGACAGGTATTCAGATTTTTCATATTCTTTTTTCAAGGTTAAATCCATAATTCCTTTGCCGGCATATGTTCTGCCTATTGACTCCATTTGATCAAAGAACTTTTTGTTAGCTTTTTCCGGTTTCATTTGTATGCCTTCCACACCGCCCTTAATAATTGTTCCATCGAAGGATATCCCCAGTCTTTTTGTCATTAGTTCAAGGTAAGGTCTTAAATAGTACGACTGACTAGTCTCCGGAAAGCCTGACTGAACTAAAAATGCCATGTGTACCTCTTTATTATTTACCGGTTTTAGTTGTTCAAAAAATTTCATTACCGACCCCGGCATAGCATGAACATAAAGCGGAAAAACAAATAAATTATTCTGAACGGAGCTGAAATTTTCAGCCCACATTTTATGTTCCTTTATATTTATCAGGTTCCTTACCTCTATATCTTCCACTCCCTGTGCTTTCATCCCCATAATTATCTTTTCAATGATCAGCTTACTGTTAGAATGATTACCTCTTGGAGAGCCATTATAAATCACCCATTTACCGCTTGCCTTTCTCTCAATAACTTTCTTTGCCAAAACCTCATCCATAGGTTTTGTGCTTTCTAAGTCAGCCGTTTTTATACTGCCGTTTTCATACAAAACCTCTTTACAGGTGCTTTGAAAATGGTATGCTGTCCGGGCAAGATAGTTCTTTATGACTTTTACTTCTTCATTACTCAGCCCGCTTTTTTCAAAATAGAAGTTAATAACGGGATATTTATCATATCTTTTCAAGTGGCCGCATTCCCCATTTCTTATTTTAATGTAGGGTAAATAATGTTGTATTAATCTATCCAGAAATGTTTTTCCCCTGCCATCGATAAAACCGTTTTCAGTATGAAAAAGCATGACCACTTCATCACTGTTTATATAGTCTTTATACAATTTATAAGCATCATCCTTCAAAGCACATTTTCCCGGGCTCTTCCACCAACAGCTCCAACAGCCTATACAGTCCTTTATTTCGGTATCAGTAGAATGATAGATGATTACCTCCGCCTCTTTATACGCTTCCCTATAATAATTCTTAATTTCTTGAACCAGTGATTCATTTCTCTTATTTTTCCCTAAATCAAAAATCGTTATCTTCATGGCTCCATACAACTCCTTTTTATCATATTTGCGAATACCCTACACCTACCGTCCCCGGTCCGCAATATACTCCTACAATGGCACTGATCTGGCCAATCAAATACACACGGTTAATAAAAGGACTCTTATTCAGCTTTTCACAGATTTTCTTTGCTTCTTCTTCTACATTTCCGTGGATCACATAAGCGTCACATTTACATTTTTCTCCGATTTTTTCTCCCAGTTCTACTAACCGATTCAGGGATTTCACCCTGCCTCTGACCTTTTCATAGGTATAGCACTGTCCGTATTCATTATCAAAGCTGACTATGGGCTTTATATTTAAAATATCACCGATGGTGCCGGGTATTTTTCCTATCCGCCCTCCCTTTATGGCATATTCCAAAGTTCCGAATACAAAGTACAAATGCACCTTTTCCTTCATTTCAGGAATCTTATTAATAATTTCCTCAAATTTTTTCCCGGCCTGTATCAGTTCACCGCATTTTTTAATCAGAATCCCTTCGCCCAGAGAGGTGGATTTTGTGTCATAGAGGAAGGTCTGTATGGATTTGTGCCGTCTGCTGACAAACTCCACAGCATTTGCCGCTCCGGATATGCCTCCGGATATATGAATGGCTATGGCATGCGTATAATTTTCCTCCTCCAGCTGCCGGAATAAAGCATCAATATCCTCTACCGCAGGCTGAGAAGATTTCGGAATCTCCCTTTTCATATTACGATAGACCTCCTCCGGTGTTATATCAATTCCATCCGTATATTCCCTGTCCCGATAAAGAATTTTAAAAGAGAGAACATGTACCTGATATTTTTGCAAAACTTCATCCTCTATGTCACAGGCTGAATCTGTGATCAGTGCAATTTTATCCAAATTGTAACCTCCCTTGCAGCATCTATTATAACCACATTTCAGAAGTCTTCATATATGTGCCGCTACATGGTATATCAATTATGATATGTAGTTATTACAACCAGATTATCACCTTTGGGGATTCAAATCAATACCTGTTCTTTTTCACTTACATTATAATATATGAGGCGGCACAAGTTCTCCTGATTGTCCGGGAAGAACTTCCATATATTCCTTCGTAAATATTCCGCCTAAATAAACCGGAATGGCCGAAGGATTGTATACTGTCTTGCCCTCTGCCGAATATAGCAGTCTGCGGTATGCTTCCACATATTCTCTGATCTCGCCGTTAGTTGCATACCATACGTCATCGTGCCCCGCCATTTTACTTATAAATTCTTCCATATGTCCCCAATTATCACACTGATCAAATTCATAGCTGTGCCCCCACACATAAAACAATTTAGACGGAGTTATAAGGGAAGAACCAAATTCATCGGATAAAAACTCATCCGCTAATTCAAATATTTTTTCGTCATCGTGATGGCAGGTTGGATTCCAGATCAGGAAGTTTTGTGGAATTTCAAGCTTATGTGTTGCATCTATCGTTCTTGCATATGCTATTCCCGCAGCCTCAAGTGCCTTTAGTACAACCTCATCATATGCTCCAAACGCATACGCAAATCCTGTTACGGGTCTGCCCTCAATTCTTTCAAGAGCTTTTCTGCTTTCAAGTATTTCCTCCACACATCCGGCAATATCCATGCCGGCCATACATTTATGGTACTGTCCATGAGCTGCCATTTCATGTCCTTTGTAAAGTACGGCAATTTCTTCTTCTCTTAACTTTATATGAGATACTTCTTTTTTTCCTGCAGACACCGCACCGCTTTGTCCAAACAAGCCTGAGTTAAGATTAAAGGTCGCCTTAACTCCATATTTGTTTAACAGCTCTATCAGCCTTTTATCCTGCGTAATGCCGTCATCATAGCTTAATGTAAAGGCCTTTCTTTTGCCTTTCGGCCAAAGCATTCTGTCATTTACCTGTAAACTCAATCTTTTGTCCTCCTGCCATATATTTTTTATATTTTATTCTATTTTAATATATCTTTGATAAGTCTGGCCATATTAATTGATAATAATGAATAATGATCCGTTGCATACATTACATCCTGAAAAGTCGAAACGTGCCGGTTAAGAATATCCTTGCAGAACCACTCAATTGAAATATACAACATTCCGCCGCGTTCAATTGGTTCACACAGCATAGAACGAACACGATTGTCTACCGTACAGCCGATACAGCCCCTTGCAATCTGGATTGTTCTGCCATCCTGCATTACCATTTCTGCCCAGCCATCTTTTTCCTCATACGAAGCCTTCATTACCTGTGCAACGAAGGAAGCCGGGATCATGCAATATTCTCCGCGGATCTTTGCCCCGCCCCGTAAACCATGATACTTAAGCTTCTGCCACATCATAGACTTAGCGGGCATTTTGATTCTTCCCCCATTAACCCAGGCGTATTCACAATCATCGGCTATTGCAAAGGATACCCTGTCGCCTTCTCTCTTAAGGGCTGGTTCCCTATATTCGATGGTTCCATCCGTTTTTCTCCTTGAGCCTGAGAACAGATAATCCCAAACTAATTCTGCTTCATCAAAGGTCTGACCATGGTCTCTGTTCTTTACATCGCGGAAAACATAATCTGCTTTTTTGCCGCTGTAGAATGCGAAGTTATTTTCTCCGTCGAGCTTTATCTGTGGAAGCCCGTCACATTCATTTATTCTCAGCCAGTATTCTCTGTTTTTTGCAACTACATCTTCAACCGTATCCTCACTTCCCGGAGGTGACTGGTCAAATTCCATTCTTGCCTGCCATGTGGTGAGCGGTCCCGCCTCATTTTTAGGATTATCATTTTCGTCAAATAAAAGTCCTATTGTACTGGGACCTGCCGAACCGGCCATCGCTGCAAAATGATTTCCAAAATGCCTTGCCATCATTAATGTCATTGCATTTCCAAGAGACATCCCCTGCATATATATTCTTTCTTCATCAATGTTGTATTTTTCTTTCATTATTTCCATAAGCTTAAATACGATTCTTGCATCATTATTTTCTCTTGTATTGTCCGGGAATTCATGCATATAGATACCTTCATCGTTAGGTGCTGAAAGTATGTCAAACAATTTTCTTTCACATTCAATCTGCCAGAATCTGCGTAAATGAGCATTGGGATATACAACGATAAATCCTTCTCTGTCTGCCACATGTGACCAGGAGGTATATACACACTGTGCCCATCCCGTCATAATTCCACCATGCATTGAAAATACCAGCGGTGTCTTTTTTGAAGGATCATAGCTGTCCGGTACATATTCATACCATGTATCCGGGGTATCATCTATGAGACATGATGTTCAGCGTGCAAAGGAATATATCTTGGCCAATATATCCAGCGATATTTCAGTAAAGGATGTTGCTGATTATGTTCACCTGAGTCCTGAATACTTTTCCAAGCTATTTAAAAAAGAAATGGGCGAGAATGTTAAAAATTATATCCTTAGAATCAAGGTTGATGCGGCAAAAGACCTGTTGGAAAATCCTAACATCCCAGTCAGTACGGTCGCATCAGAATTAGGCTACAGCAATTTTTCTCATTTTACACAGATGTTCAAAAAACATGAGAACGTAACACCGAGTGAGTACAGAAAACAGTTTCTTAAACACGAGTGAGCCATATATTTTTGAAAGGAATTAATGATTATGAGCTATATGCGTTTTAATTTTAGAAGTCGGACTTTAGGACATTATGTAGATGTCTCTATTGTATATCCAACTGATAATTATAGTTACTATGCACAGGATTCCGGTGCTGCCGCACTTTCGACGGAGGGAAAGCATTACGGGATATATTGTCCCGGAATGAAATTCCAGACTGTGTATCTAATACACGGTGGCGGCGATGACGATACTTTGACCTACAGATACAGCAATGCTGAGCGGTATGCACAGGAAAATAATGTAATGCTGGTAACTCCAAACATTACAAACTCATTTGGCATTGATACCCGGTACGGTGTTAAATACCAGAAGTTTTTATCTGAAGAGCTGCCCGCAGTAATACAATCTCTGTTTGCTTCTTCCCCTAAAAGAGAGGACAATTTCATTGTAGGCTATGCAATGGGGGGCAGTGCTGCTCTTGGCACAGCCCTCATGCATCCTTCACTTTATAAAACCTGCGTAGACATCTCCGGCGGCATTGGAATGACGCTTTCGACAGAGACACTCAAAGAAGAATTGAGCGGCACTCATTTTAAAAATAACTTCCCACTATATAATTCATCCTTTGGAGAAGCCGATTCCATAGAGGACTCTCCTTACAACATTGAGGCCGTTGCAAAGAAAATCATCGAAGACGGCATAGAAGTATGCAGCTTTCATGTAATCTGTGGCAGCGATGAATTTATAAGATATCGGGTAGAAAAAGACGTGAAGAAATTAAAAGAAATAGGTTATCCGGTTAATTATATTTGTTCTGAAGGTTATACACATGACTTTGTTCTGTGGGATAAGTACATCAAGCTGGCATTGGATGAACTATTACCTTTGAAAAGATTGCCTTGACTCAATGGCCTTTCTAATTAGTATTTATATGCATTATAAAAAATGGTATGCTCCGCGGGATATTTATCATAATGCATCTTACCAGGTTCCGCATCATCGGCCGGATAACCGACAGGCATGATTCCCAGTATTTCATAATGATCAGGAATACGGAAATTTTTTCTTAACAATTCCGGATTAAACAGCCCCACCCATACACTTCCAAGTCCTAAATTATACGCTTCCAGCATCATATGTGTTAACACAATGCTTGCATCAACCTGTCCATATGGTCGTTGATCCCCGTAGTGATTGTGATGTTCTGCTTGTTTGTCATAACAAACTAAAAATAATAGCTTTGTATCAAAATGACATGGTGTGCATGCTT
>CAMJWQ010000168.1 GCA_946409475.1 uncultured Lachnospiraceae bacterium | reverse complement strand
CAATATAAATTATATTATTTTATAAATTATTAAGATTGAGTTGTTGTGTTTTATATTTTATGTGCATAATATTGGCTTTACATTATATTTTATATGTTTTTTAAATAAATATTATTAATTTCTGTAGTAATAATATACAACAGCGCAATAATATTGTCAATATATTTTATCAATATATGTACGAACATTTATAAATTTTGTCGTTTTTTGTATGTACATATTATCTTTAAACAAGATGAGCCTGGAAGCAGCCTCACTTGCCATGAATTAAAAATACCTGATTATTTTTCTTAAGGGCAAAAAAGAAATGCTGAATCAGCATTTCTCTTATTATTTATAGTATTTTTTATTTTCCTGATATTATACATGCGGCAGATATTTCCATGACAATTTACGCTACCATGAATATTTCCTTATATTTGAAACCTTGAAATGATTTCTTTTAGTTTCACAGCCGCCTGAGAGCTGTTTTGTGCCATAAGGTAAGTTTTTTCCGTAAGATTTAAAATTTCCGTATTACTGTCTGCCATAAATACCAATTCCTCCGAGGAGGAGCCCACACTGTCATTAATCGCTTCAATCGATACCGTAATGGTCTCCAAGGTGTCCGTTAATAAATGCACGGATGTATAAATACATTCCATAGATTCATTAACTCCTATGGCATCATGCCGATATCGTTCGCTTGTTGTAAGAAATTTCTTATAATCACTCATAATGTCAGTCTCAACAAATGCCAGCAGGCGCTTCAGACATACGGACATGCTTTCTACAGCATCATTAACATCTCCGATAATCTGATAAATATGCGTAACCGTTTCTCCCGACTGCTTCGCCAGATTTCCCACCTCAGATGCCACTACTGCAAAGCCTTTTCCCGCTTCTCCTGCCCGTGCCGCTTCAATAGACGCATTAAGGGCCAAGAGTCCTGTTTCATCCGCGATTTCATTTATTACCTTGGTCAATTCATTTATTCTGTCCACAGCTTTTGTCTTTTCTATAGCCAAATCGGACTGTGACTTTACATTTCTAAATATTTCTTCCGTATTTCTAATGGCATACTCCGTGCTTTCCTTTAATTTTTCAGCCGTATCACGGATACCTTCGACCTTAAAGGTACCCTCATCCACTCTTTCATGAATCTCCTTGGTATGATTTTTGACCACCGATACGGAGCTTGCCATATTTTCCGTCGTCGCCGCCGTCTCTTCCATGGCAGCCGCCATCTGCTGGGTGGTTTCCGTATTTTTATTGGAATTTGTATTTACCTGGTCGGAGATCTCTGTTAAATCGGAGGAAATCTTATTTATTTCCTCCGAAGAAAGAGCTATCATGCCGATGACATTCCGCAATTCCCGGCTCATCTTCAGGATGGAATTGCACATTTGACCTGTTTCGTCCCTGCTTTTGGCAAGCCTGACGACCCCTTGATTCGTTTCAAAGTTAAAATCTGCTATTTGATTCAGCATTGCCGTAATCTTTCTTATGGGATTGGCAATAGTACCGGCAAAAATATACCCTAATACGGAAAACAGCAAAATTGCAAGTATCGCTATCCGTATGGATTGGCTTTGAATTCTTTTAATGGGGGCAAAGACTTCCTCCTCCGGAACAGCAATAACAAATACCCAATCATGATCAAGTACCTGACAGCCGGCATAATAGGTATTTCCATTTTCTTCATAGGAACCGGCTCCCGATATAAAATCCGCAGCTTTGTTATTCAGCACATTTTTAATATAAGCATTTTCGACCCTGCCGCCTACTTTTTCCTTATCGGTATGAGCAATCAGATTCCCTTCCGCATCAATAATATAGGAAATAACCTGATTCATCCCCGACATGTTAATAGATGCCAATTTTTGTTCAAAAACAGATACATCCACTCCCCCCGCAGCCAAACCGATACAGGAATCGTTGCTGTTATAAACAGGAACGGTAATGAACAATACTTTTTCATTATCTTTCGTAACCTTTAAATTACTAATTCCACTTTCCGCACCGTTCATTACGGATTTTACGTAATCCTCCTCTGCCATTTCCTCTGAGAAAATATCTTCTCCGCCAAAAGTGATTACATTACCTTCCGGACTTAACAACGCTGCGGAAATGAAATCAGGATAAGCTTTTACAAAATCGTTTAATTCCGACGATGCCCATGATACATTTCCTGTCGGATCCAGGCTTGCTTCATAAAAGGCCTGTTCATGGTCGATATTCTTTATTTTTGCCAATAATCCGTCCAGGAGCTCTGTCATTTTACTGCTGCTGGCATCCGTATAATCAACCATTTTATTTTGGGTTGACTCCCGTAAAGATGAGTTAAACCTTGTGCACATATATAAAAGAGAAACAGAAACTGCCGTCATCAAGCTTAAGACAATTAAAACAACAAATTTTGCCTTAATAGAAATTTTTAACCTTTTCTCTTCATTTTCTTTTGTAGCTGACTTTTTTTCTCTTTTTCTTTTCATATGTTCTTCCTTTTCGTCCGACTATTTTTTCTTTTCCTTTGCTTTGGCAAATATGCTTTGCAGAATAATAAAGAAGGCCAATAATGCGGCTATGGTGATTTTAGTCCACCATGAGGATAAGGTACCCTGAAAATTAATAAATGTTTCGATTGTTCCTTTTATCAAAACTCCGAACAAGCTGCCGAATACGTTACCTACCCCGCCGGTAAGCAGAGTGCCGCCGATAACCGAAGCGGCTATGGCTTCCATTTCGAAGCCCTTTGCCTGTTCTACGAAACCGGAACAGGTATTCAGGCAGAATAAGAAGCCTCCAAAGAAAGCCAGCAGCCCATCTAAAATATACACTTTCAGCTTTGTCCTTCTGACATTAAGTCCCATCAGCAGGGCAGATTGTTCATTGCCGCCAATCGCATATATGGAGCGGCCGAATTTTGTATATTTCAGCATGATAAAAACAAGGACCAAAACAAACAAAGCAATTAAAACGCTTGGATATATGTAAGGATAAATGATAATTCCCTTTTTATTTGTATAACCGCCGAAGGGAAGATACATTTTTGCCTGTGCCCAGGCCAAAAAGGTTTCGTTTTTAATGCTTATCATATCCGTACTGATAACAGCCGTCATTCCTCTTGCAAAAAACATGCCCGCCAGGGTAACGATAAAGGGCTGAATTTTCATATAAGCCACTAAATATCCCTGTACCAGTCCGAAAAGAACACCTATTAATAATACGGTAATTAAGGCCGGTACGGCACCCATTCCTTTTATCTCCATCATCCATGCCAGCAGCATACAGGTAAGTGCCACCACGGAACCAACCGATATATCAATACCTCCCGTAATCAATACCATAGTCATGGAGGTAGCAATTACAATTAATCCGGCATTGGAAATGAACAGGTTCAAGAATACCTGAAACTTGGTGAAGCCTTTATCCTGAAAAATAATACAGCCGATAGCATACATAACAAGAAACAGTACAATGGTGATTAACAGTAAAAACTGATTGCCTTCAATTTTTTTTAATTTTTTTACCATATCATGCAGCCTCCTTCATGTTTTGTTTATTCGAGAATTTAGCTGTGATATTTTTTCGCATCCTGGCGAATTCAGGAGATTGTAAAGTAACTATAATTACCACAACAATTGCCTTATATACCGGAATCTGATCGGCTGAAATACTCATGGCGTACAAGGTCGTGGTTAATGCCTGAATGGTATAGGCACCGATTACACTGCCGATTAATGAAAATTTACCGCCGCCCAGGCTGTTTCCTCCAAGGGCTACGGCCAGAATGGCATCCAGTTCCAGGTTAAGCCCTGCGTTATTGGCATCTATGGAGTATACCCTTGATGTGATAATCAAACCCGCAATACCGGACATTATGCCGCAGAAGGTATAGGTTAAAAATTGTATCATGGTAGAATTCAGGCCCAATAGTCTTGCCGCCTTTGCATTTACACCAACGGATTCAATATAAAGACCCAGTGCCGTCTTTTTTAACAGCAGCATGGTGATGATTACCACAATTATTGCCACAAACACAGGCGTCGGCAGGGGTACTCCCGGTATGGAGGCTCCTAACATTTTAAAATGCTCCACGCGAAGGTAAATCATTTGCCCGTCCGTAATCAGCTGCGCCATGCCGCGGCCGGCGGTAAATAAAATTAAGGTAGCAACCATTGGCTGTATTTTTAACTTGGCAACCAAAAATCCGTTCCAGGCTCCGCAGACCATACCCGTTAAAATTGCCGCCAATACACCAACTATATAGGGGGCATGATAAAAGTCCGTTGACTGTTCCCCCCCTGACAATACATAACAGCATACCGCTCCGGCAAGGGCACTGACGGCCCCCACAGAGATATCGGTTCCGGCGGAAGCCGCTACTACAATTGTCATCCCCACGGCAAAAACAACCAGCTCACTGCCTCTGTTAATAACGTCAATGATATACCCGTATAAAACGCCGTTATTAATGGTGATGTTAAAGAAGGTGGGCGTTTTGATCACGTTAATAAGAAGCACCAGCAGCAGACAGGTAATAGGTAAAAATAACCGGTATTTCGTTAGCTTTATTAGCTTATTCATTTTCCGTCCCTCCCGCTATTGCCTTCATAATTCCGGACTGTGACAATTCATTTTCTTCCAGTTCTCCGATTTTTTTCCCGTCTCTTAATACGATCATACGGCTGCAGGTACGGATCATTTCTTCAATTTCCGAAGAAATAAACATGACCGACATTCCCCGGCCCGCCAATTTCAGCACCAGCTTTTGAATCTCCGTTTTCGTACCGATATCGATTCCTCTTGTCGGTTCATCCAGAATTAAAAATTCCGGTTCTGTTAACAGCCATCTTGCCAGGATTACCTTCTGCTGGTTTCCACCGCTTAATTGCTTTACCGGTATGGAGGTCCCGGACGTCTTGATTTGTAAGAGATCTATATATTTTTCAGCAAAATCCTCCTGCTCTTTTTTACCGAGCAGCTTAAACATGCCTCTTTTTGCCTGCAAAGCCAGAATAATATTTTCCCGTACGGATAAATCTGCAATGATACCTTCTTCCTTTCTGTTTTCAGGCAGATAACCCATTCCTGCTTTCATGGCGTCAATAGGAGCTCCTACCAGGAGCTTATTACCCTTGACATGCAGCTCACCATGATCCGCTTTATCGGCTCCATATATGACTCTTGCCAGTTCGGACCGGCCGGATCCCAATAACCCCGTAAGACCAACCACTTTTCCTCTATGCAGCAGTAAATCAAAAGGCTTTATGGTTCCTGTATGGCCAAGGTCCTTTGCCTCTATGATAACTCCCTTTTTATCCTTTTGAACTGAGGAATCCTCTTTTTTGATAGCCGCCAAATCATCAAAGTCCTTACCCATCATCTTTGCTACCAATTGTACCCTGGGCAGCATCTCCACTTCATATTCCCCTACCAGGGCTCCATTTCTCAAAACAGTGATACGGTCACACACTTCATATACCTGTTCCAAATAATGGGTAACAAATATGATTCCGACTCCGTTTTTCTTCAATTGTCTCATTAAATCAAATAATTTCTCCACTTCATGCTCATCCAGAGAGGATGTAGGCTCATCCAGTATCAATACCCTTGCCGACATATCAACGGCCCTTGCTATGGCTATCATTTGTTGAATAGCTATGGAGTAATGGTCCAGACTCCTTGTAACATCTATATTTATATTAAGTTTCTCCAGTATTTTCCTGGATTTTTTATTCATTGTTTTCCAATCAATAATACCCGCCTTTTTCGGTTCCCTTCCGACATATAAATTTTCTGCCACAGATAAATTGGGGCATAGATTAACTTCCTGATAAACGGTACTAATACCGATTTCCTGTGCCATTTGAGGAGATTTGTTAACAATGGGATGTTCGATACCCTGCATCCTTATTTCTCCTGTTTCAAATTCTTCCACTCCGGTCAAAACTTTGATGAGAGTTGATTTACCTGCACCGTTTTCTCCCATAAGTGCATGAATTTCTCCAAAACGCAATGTGAAATCTACGTCTGCCAGAGCAGTGACACCCGGAAAATTTTTATTAATATTTCTCATTGTCAGTACAACGCTGTTATCCATGTGGATTCCCACCCTTCAAATTAATTGCTTTAAAGCTAAGTATATTCCGTATCTTGTTCAAAGACCTTTTCCATAAAGATTGCGTATTGTTCCCTTTCATAAAAACAGGGCTCCTGGTACTCAAATCCTCCAAGCTAAAAAAGGTGTTGGTGAAAAACTGCATATTTGCAGCCTTTCCATCCAAGCACCTGTATTTCTATTTTTTACTCACCCTTGTAAGACTTCTATGATGTATTTAAATTTGAACTAAATGGATATTTTAATATGCACGTGTTCCAATTACATCAGCCGCTGTTTCAGCCGGGAACACTTCTTCATCAACGTACATAATCTTATCTACCGTTCCCCCTGCTTCCAATGTCTGAATAATTTCAGCTACACGGGGTCCATGAAGAGGATTGCATTCTACGGAAACATTCATATCACCTGCTATCATGGATTCAAATGCTGCCTTAACGGCATCGAAGGAGATAATTATGATATCACCGTCAGGTCCGCAGGTTTTACCTGCCGCCTTGATAGCATCAATGGCACCGAAGGCCATATTATCATTTTCGGCTACCACTACATCAATATCATCATATTGCTTTAAGAAGGATTCCATGACCTCCTGGCCCTTAGACTGTGTAAATTCACCTGTCTGCATATCTAACATGTTCCAGTTATCTTCCATGCTGGAGCCAAAGCCTTCCGTACGTCCGACCTGCGCCGAGGCACCAATGGTTCCCTGTAAGGTTACGATATTAATTTCATCATCAGCCCTTCCCTGTTCTTCCAAATAATTCTTTAACCAGGCTGCCGCATCCTGACCTTCTTTTATAAAGTTTCCGCCTACCCAGCAGGTATATAAGGAATCGTCAGACACATCCATCTGTCTGTCAGATAAAATAACGGGGATTCCTGCCTCTTTTGCTTCCTGAAGTACGGTTTCCCAACCGGTTTCCACTACAGGTGCAACAACTATGTAATCAACTTCCTGCTGTATAAAGCTTCTGATTGCTTTAATCTGGTTTTCCTGTTTTTGCTGTGCATCATCAAATATTAATTTGTATCCGTTTTCTTCCGTAAATGTCGATTTAAAAGATTCCGTATTAGCAGTTCTCCAGTCAGATTCGGCACCAACCTGTGCATAACCTACTACGATCAAATCATCGGATGCTGCTTCTTCTTCTGCCGCAGGCTCCTCTGTTTCCGTTTCCTCCGTTGCCGCCTCTTCCGTTGCCGCTTCTTCACTTGTTGCTTTTCCGCAGCCGGCTAATAATGTGGCCGCCATGAAGACACTAAGTAAAACACTTACCGTTTTTTTCTTCATTTAAAACCCTCCCATAAATTATTTTTTTATTTAAGCATTTCTAATTTTACATGAACAACAACCATATGAATATAGAAATACTTATTAAGTTTGTATTTTAT
>CAMJWQ010000167.1 GCA_946409475.1 uncultured Lachnospiraceae bacterium | reverse complement strand
GTATATGATTACCCTCAAATTAAAAGAAACCCAAAAGGAGGGATTTTATAGTGTTTGACTTTGAAAAACCGAAGATTGAAATTGAAGAGATATCTGAAGATAAGAAATACGGTAAATTTGTGGTAGAGCCTTTGGAAAGAGGCTACGGTACTACCTTAGGTAATTCCCTTAGGAGAATTATGTTATCATCTTTACCGGGAGCTGCCGTTAGTCAGGTTAAAATTGACGGCGTATTGCATGAGTTCAGTACGATTCCCAGCGTTAAAGAAGACGTTACGGAAATTATCATGAATATTAAGAATCTGGCAATACGTAATAACAGCGATACCAATGAACCAAAGATTGCTTATATAGAATTTGAAGGAGAAGGCGTTGTTACAGCAGCGGATATTCAAGTAGATTCAGATATTGAAATTATGAATCCCGAATTGGTAATTGCCACTTTAAATGGCGGAGCTGACAGTAAGTTATACATGGAACTTACCATTACAAAGGGTAGGGGTTATGTAAGTGCAGATAAGAATAAGAGCGATGAATTACCAATTGGTGTAATAGCAATTGATTCTATCTATACGCCCGTGGAACGCGTTAATTTGGCCGTTGAAAATACCCGTGTCGGTCAAATTACGGATTTCGATAAGCTTACCTTAGATGTCTACACAAATGGAACCTTAGTGCCTGATGAAGCGGTTAGTTTAGCGGCTAAGGTATTAAGTGAGCATTTGAATTTATTTATTGATTTATCGGAAAATGCGAAAATGGCGGAGGTCATGATCGAAAAGGAAGATAATGAAAAAGAAAAAGTTTTGGAAATGAACATAGATGAATTAGAGTTATCCGTTCGTTCCTATAATTGTTTAAAAAGAGCAGGAATCAATACTGTTCAGGAACTGACTAACAGAACTTCTGAAGATATGATGAAGGTTCGTAATTTAGGACGCAAATCCTTAGAAGAGGTGTTGGCAAAATTAAAAGAGTTAGGATTACAATTAAATCCCAGTGACGAATAAAATTTATGGAAGAAAAGCATTTAATCAGTAAGTCCGAAGAGCATAATTAAATGTTCCACAAATGGAGGATATTAAAATGGCAGGTTATAGGAAACTTGGTAGAAATTCCAATCAAAGAAAAGCCTTATTAAGAAATCAGGTAACGAATTTATTATACAACGGTAAAATTGTTACGACAGAAGCAAAAGCAAAAGAAATCCGTAAAATAGCGGAAGGCTTAATCGCCTTGGCTGTGAAAGAAAAAGATAATGCAGAAACCGTTACCGTTACTGCAAAAGTACCTCGCAAAGATAAAGAAGGTAAAAGAGTAAAAGAGGTGGTTGACGGTAAAAAAGTTACGGTTTATGATAACGTTGAAAAAACCGTTAAAAAAGATATGCCTTCCCGCTTACATGCCAGAAGACAGATGTTAAAGGTGCTTTATCCTATTAAGGAAGTACCTAAGGCAGTTGCCGGAAGAAAGAAAAATACAAAGTTAGTAGATATGCCCGCTAAACTTTTTGATGAAATTGCGCCGAAGTACGTAAGCCGTAATGGTGGTTATACCAGAATTATTAAAATCGGACAGCGTAAAGGCGATGCTGCCATGATGGTAGTTATTGAACTTGTTTAGGCAATAATACCGTGGAATGGGAATAAAGGTAAGAGCATTTCGTACCTGAAGGTATGATTAGGAAAAACGGATACGAAGATAAATAGTAAGATTTGTGAAAAGGATTGCATTTATGCAGTCCTTTTGTTCCCTGAACAGGAAGCTTTTTATCTAAGAAAGTCCATCCGGAGTATGTACATGAAATACATGTGGAATATTTCATTACATAATTGCGTTCCATTGACGAATCAGCCGGGTTTTTCATAATGAGGGCTGATGGGAGCTATGAAGAGATGAAATGCCACAAAGTTTATGAATTGTTTTTTCTTTTTTAATTGTAAAGGAAGCTAATATTTAGTACAATTAATAAAATGAATCATTGGGTTTTCATTTCTTATATATAGAGACATTAAAGTAAAGAGTACTATGAGGTTTTCCAAAACCGTATTTTTTACAAACGTAGGCGGGGGCTTTCCATGAGTTTTTTAAGAAGTTCAAAATTAGTTTATGAATATATTAGACGTGATGAAGAAGGTAATGTTGAAAATATTATAAAGGCCTTAGATGAGATAGATTTGGATGTGAAGGCAGGAGATTTTATAGCTATTTTAGGTCATAACGGATCAGGAAAATCTACCTTGGCCAAGCATCTGAATGCCATCTTAACCCCTACGGAGGGGACACTATGGGTAGATGGCATGGATACCAAAGATGACTCAAGAGTCTGGGACATCAGACAAAGAACAGGTATGGTATTTCAAAACCCGGATAATCAGATTATCGGTACTGTTGTGGAGGAAGATGTGGGTTTTGGCCCGGAAAATTTAGGGATTCCAACAGATGAAATCTGGGAACGGGTGGAAGAAAGCCTGCGGGCCGTAGGCATGCTGCAATACCGAAACCATTCTCCTAATAAATTGTCCGGAGGCCAAAAGCAAAGGGTAGCCATAGCAGGGGTGGTAGCTATGCATCCTAAATGCATCGTCCTTGATGAGCCTACAGCTATGTTAGATCCCAACGGGAGAAAAGAGGTCATTCGAACTATCAGGGCATTGAATGAGGTTGAAGATGTAACGGCTATTTTAATCACCCATTATATGGAAGAGGTTATATATGCGGATAAGGTCATAGTCATGGACCGGGGGAAAATAGCCATGCAGGGAACACCGAGAGAAATTTTTTCCCGTGTTGAGGAATTAAAGGAACTGAGACTGGATGTTCCTCAGGCTACCTTACTGGCCTACGAATTAAAAAAGGAAGGAATTCCCTTAGAAGATGGGATTCTTACCATAGACGAGTTGGTGGAACAAATATGTCAATTATAATCGATAGGGTAAATTATATATATAGCAAAGATACGGCCTATGAAATCAATGCGCTGAAGGATATTAATCTGGTAATTCCCGATGGGCAGTTTATTGGTCTAATCGGGCATACCGGCTCGGGGAAATCTACTCTTGTGCAGCACTTAAACGGTTTGCTGAAGGCAACCTCCGGCAAAATTTATATGAATGGGGAAGATATCTATGATCCTTCCTATTCCATGAAAAGGTTAAGAAGTAAGGTGGGGCTTGTATTTCAGTATCCTGAGCACCAATTGTTTGAGGTAGACGTATTTAAAGATGTATGCTACGGACCGTTAAACCTGGGGGCATCAGAAAAAGAAGCACAGCTGCGCGCCTTTGAAGCATTAAAAAGAGTGGGATTAAATGAGGAATATTATTATCAGTCCCCTTTTGAATTATCAGGCGGACAAAAAAGAAGAGCGGCCATTGCCGGTGTACTGGCCATGAAGCCGGAGGTACTTATTTTAGACGAGCCTACGGCCGGACTGGATCCCCAGGGCCGGGATGAGATATTGGAGCAGATCAGGAAGCTTCATGAGGAGAACCACATGACTATTATACTGGTGTCCCATAGTATGGAGGATATCGCCAAATATGTGGAACGCATTATTGTTATGAATCAGGGAGAGGTTTTGTTTGACAATGCTCCCAAGGAGGTCTTCCGCCATTATAAGGAACTGGAAAAGGTGGGTTTGGCAGCTCCTCAGGTTACTTATATTATGAATCGATTATTAAAAAAAGGATTGCCGGTGAATCCTTCAGTTACTACCGTAGAAGAGGCAAAAACGGAAATTTTAAAAGCATTAAGGTGAAAAAATGATTAGAGACATAACCATTGGACAATATTATCCTGTAGATTCCATTATTCATAGATTAGATCCCAGAGTGAAATTGGTGGGTACCGTTGCATTTGTAATTTCTCTCTTTATGTTTCGCAGAATAAGCGGCTATCTGATTGCTTCAATCTTTTTATTTACCGTTATACAGGTATCAAAGGTACCTATAAAGTTTATGATAAAAGGATTAAAGGCCATATTTTTACTCCTGATGATTACCGTTATATTTAATTTGTTTTTAACACCGGGAGAGCCTATCATACAAATTTGGAAGCTGGTTATTACAAAAGAAGGTTTAAAGACAGCTATTTTTATGGCTATCCGCCTGGTGTATTTAATTATGGGCTCCTCCATCATGACCCTTACCACGACCCCTAACCAATTAACAGATGGGTTGGAAAGGCTATTAAAGCCCTTTAATAAAATAAAAGTACCCGTCCATGAAATTGCTATGATGATGTCCATAGCTTTACGCTTTATTCCTATTTTACTGGAAGAAACAGATAAAATCATGAAGGCGCAGATGGCAAGAGGAGCGGACTTTGAAAGTGGTAATCTGATGAAAAAAGCGAAGAGCCTGGTCCCTCTGTTGGTACCTTTATTTATTTCAGCCTTTCGAAGGGCCAATGATTTGGCAATGGCTATGGAAGCCAGGTGTTATCGTGGTGGTGAGGGAAGAACAAAAATGAAGCCATTAGTTTATAAGAGGATGGATTATATAGCCTATGCTGTTATGTGCTTCTACTTTATTTTACTATTCACAGCCGGAAAATTAATGGGAGCGTAGCTATGAGAGTGTTATTAACGGTTGCTTATGACGGAACCGATTACTGCGGCTGGCAGGTTCAGCCCAATGGAATCACCATAGAAGAGGTTTTAAATACAAATTTAGTCCGGCTATTTCATGAAGATATTAAAGTAATAGGCGCAAGCAGAACGGATTCGGGGGTGCATGCCTTAGGAAATGTTGCCGTATTTGACACCAATTCCAGAATGCCTGCCGAAAAAATAGCTTATGCACTTAACGTCAGCCTGCCGGAGGATATTAAAATACAAAAATCCATGGAAGTAAAGAAGGATTTTCACCCCAGACACGGAGTGAGCAGAAAGACCTATGAATACAGAATCAGGAATACAAGCTTCCCTATGCCCATAAACCGATTTTATGAGCATTTTATTTATGTTCCTCTTAATGTGGAAGCCATGAACCGGGCAGCCTCCTTTTTTATAGGGCTGCATGATTTTAAAAGCTTTTGCAGCATTCATACCGGCGCACTGACTACGGTCAGGACAATTTTTAGCTGTAGCGTTCAGAAGGATGAAGAGGATGGTGTGATTCGCATACAAATATGCGGCAATGGCTTTTTATATAATATGGTACGTATTATTGCAGGAACCTTGATAGAAATCGGGAAAGGTCTATACGAGCCTGAAAGGATTATAGAAATTTTGAATGGGAAGGACAGAGAACAGGCAGGTCCCACAGCACCCGCGAAGGGACTTACGCTGATGAAAATAGAATATGAGGGGATAGAATAATTTATACGTCAGGTAGGTTAATAATAGCTTGTGGCTGATCTGTTACAATTTTAGGCGATAATTTACAAAAAGGTGTTGACACACCCGAATGCGTGTAATATAATTATTCAATGTGACGTAGTATTAAAATGCTTATCCAAAGCCCCGGAAGAAAGCATTTTATATATATGCGATAACGTTATCCAAGGAGGTAAACCAATGAAAAGCTTTATGGCTAGTCCATCAACAATTGATAGAAAATGGTACGTAGTAGATGCTACAGGATATACATTAGGTCGTTTATGCTCTGAAATTGCCAAAATATTAAGAGGAAAAAATAAGCCTACTTATACACCACATATAGATACCGGTGATTATGTAATCGTAATCAATGCAGAGAAAATTGCGGTAACCGGTAAGAAATTGGACCAGAAAATTTATTATCATCATTCAGATTATGTAGGCGGAATGAAAGAACAAACCTTAAGAGAAAAATTAACAAAGAAACCGGAACAGGTTATTGAGCTTGCCGTAAAAGGAATGCTTCCCAAAGGACCTTTAGGAAGAGAAATGTATAAGAAATTATTTGTCTATGCGGGATCGGAGCATCCACATGCTGCTCAGAAACCTGAAACATTAACATTTTAATTAGAGGAACTGGAAGGAGGAATTTACATTGGCTAAAGCAAGATTTTACGGAACAGGAAGAAGAAAAAAATCGATAGCTAGAGTGTATTTAGTACCAGGAACTGGAAAAATAACAATTAATAAAAGAGATATAGATAATTATTTAGGCTTAGAGACCTTAAAAGTAATTGTACGTCAGCCTTTGGTTTCAACAGAAACGGTTGATAAATTTGATGCCATCGTAAACGTGCACGGAGGCGGCTACACAGGACAGGCAGGAGCCATCAGACACGGTATCGCAAGAGCTTTATTACAGGCAGATGCAGAGTACCGTCCCGTGCTTAAAAAAGCAGGTTATTTAACCAGAGATCCAAGAATGAAAGAAAGAAAGAAATACGGTCTCAAAGCAGCAAGAAGAGCACCTCAGTTCTCGAAGAGATAATCAGAATAACTATAAAAGCCTTGAAACTCAACGTTTCAGGGCTCTTTTTTGTTCGAAAATCTATTTTTAATAAATATAGGTCCTGCTATTTCACTATATATGGAGTAGCAAAAATTACTTGACAAGTGAGCAACTGTTCACCATACTAATGGTGAATAGTTGCTCACTTTTGAAAAGGAGGATATATATGAATCAAGTAATATTGAACCAAAATATGGTAAATTTGCGTAAAGAAATAAAGAGGATACAGAGAAAGAGCATGAGAGGATATTGTAGAGGTAAAAGCAGTACAAAAACTAAAATTGGAAAATTGATCAGACTAGTTCCAACCAAAACGATAACTGATGATAAAAAAAGTTTAAATTCAGATGTGAATCTGGACAGAATGTTGAAGCTTTTGGAATCAAATAATTTTTCTGGAATGAGTGGAAATGGATTTTCTGTTAAAGCAAAGATTGAATCACTAATTTCAAATAATTCTCCAAAGTTTTTTATAATCAATGGAGTAGAATGTGAACCAGGTTTGGTGCATGACGAATGGCTAATTGAAAATCACTGGGAAAGTTAGCTTGCATTAAGATTTGGGGAACGTTAGTAATAGTGGGATTAGTTATGAGAATTATATTGAAGTGTAAAGGTATTGTGTGCAGAAAAGGATAGAAAGGACCTTGATTTATGGAGCGAAAAGAGAGAAATACAAAACAAAAAATTATTGAAGAGTCCATGAAACTTTTTTCAGTCAATGGTTTTGATACTGTATCAATTCGAACAATAGCAGAAGCTGTTGGTGTTGGGAACAGTGCTTTATATAAACATTTTAAAAGTAAAAAAGAAATTTTGGATGAGATTGTTTCATACTCTGTCAAGTATTATCTTTCAATGGGAAATAAGCAGATAACCCAGATACAATGCGAAGAAGATTTACAAACAGCATGTATGGCAATGTTTGAATTCCAAACTAAGGACGAATGGATGGTAATGTTTAGAAGACTCCTCATTATAGAGCAATTTAAAAATTCTGAAATGGCAGAGATATATCGTAAGTTTTTTATTGAATTACCTATAGAATCGCAAGCACAGCTTTTTGCTCAGTTAATTAAAGAAGGAATTATGAAGGAAGGAAACGTAAAAGTATTAGC
>CAMJWQ010000166.1 GCA_946409475.1 uncultured Lachnospiraceae bacterium | reverse complement strand
GTTTTACTGTCTTCCTCAATGGGAAAAGGCGGTGTCAGTGCTTCCGATAAAATTCTTACGGAAGTGGCCCGCACTTCAATCTCTCCTGTCAATAAATTGGGGTTCACGCCTCCCTGCCGTTCTTCCACCCTGCCTTCCACGGCGATGACATATTCACTTCTAAGCTGTTCGGCTTTTTCAAAACCTTCCGTATGAGCATCACTTTCTTCAAAGATAATCTGCAAAATACCGCTTCTGTCCCTTAGATCAACAAAGATAATGCCGCCCTTATTTCTGCTTTTCTGCACCCATCCCATTACCGTTACCGTTTTTCCGATGCAGTCTTTCGTAACCTCCGTACATCGATGTGTCCTCTTTAAACCCTTCATTGACTCAGCCATGGCTATTTCCTCCGTCTATTTCCATAATTGTATCATATTATCCAAAGCAGCTTCCGTCTGTTCACCCGTCTGCATATCCTTTATTTTAACCTTATTGTTTTCCAGCTCATCATTGCCGATGATGACCGCCTTTTCAGCCCCGATTTTATTAGCATATTTCATTTGTGCCTTGACACTGCGGTCCATATAATCCGTCTCCACGATTAGGCCTTCTTCTCTTAATGACTTCACTATTTTATACGCTTTCGCCTTCGCCTCTTTTCCTAAAGCTCCTACATAGAGATCTACCTTAGGCATAGGTTCCAGCTCAACACCCTCTTTTTCGAGAAAATACAGAATTCTTTCGATTCCCATACCAAATCCAACAGAAGGGATGTCCTGTTTTTCATCAATTTCATGAATTAAACCGTCATAACGTCCTCCTCCGCAAAGAGTAAAGCCTTCTTTATTAACAAATTCAAAAACGGTTTTCGTATAATAATCTAATCCTCTTACAATGTTGGGATCCACCTCGTAGGGTATTTCCAGTTCTTCCAGCAAAGCTTTCAGCTCTTCAAAATGCTCCCTACATTCCTCATCTAAATAATCAATGGTTCGCGGAGCGTTCTTTACAATTTGTTTACAGCTGTCTGCCTTGCAGTCTATGACGCGCAGCGGATTTTTTTTCATTCTTTCCTTACAGGTCTCACATAAATCCTCTTCATGCCTTTTTAAATACTCCAATAAAGCATCATTATATATCTGTCTGCAATTACCGCAGCCGATACTGTTTATATGAAGATTTACATCACTAAGACCAAGCTTTTTAATAAAAGCGGTAACAAAGGTTATTAATTCCACCTCTGCCAGGGGACTTTTGGTTCCGACAAATTCAATCCCAAACTGATGATGCTGCCTTAGTCTTCCGCTCTGCGGTTTTTCATAACGGAAGGCCTGGGTTACATAGTACAGCTTTGTGGGCGCCGGTTCCGCATACATATTATGTTCTAAGTAAGCTCTCATTACCCCTGCGGTACCTTCCGGCTTCAGGGTTATGCTCCTGTCTCCCTTATCCAGAAAGGTATACATTTCTTTTTGCACCACATCCGTTGTTTCTCCTACTCCTCTTTGGAATAAAACAGTATGCTCAAAAGCCGGGGTTATAATCTCCGTAATATGATAGACTTTAGCCAAATCCCTCGCCATTTTTTCTATAACGGCACGCTTATGCATTCTTTCACCGAACCAGTCTTCCACTCCTCTGGGCGCCTTTGTAATCATATGCTATCCTCCTCTATACCAGGATATAGCTCCATTCTTCCATGGCAGCTATATCAACACTATTTACTATTTTATGATTATTAATCACTTTTTGGAATGCTAAAAATATCTTCATATCAAAATTCTTTACTTCATCAATCATCAGTTCAATCGCCGTTTCATTATCAAAGGCAGAACGATAGGGTCTGTTTGAAGTTAACGCGGCATATACATCACATACCCGTAAAATTCTTGCCCCCAGGGGAATATCTTCTCCTTCTAGGTTCTTTGGATAGCCTGACCCGTCATAATTTTCATGATGATATAAAATCGACTCTAAAATAAAATCCGAATAATTTTTATTTTTCAGGATTTCGTATCCAATGGTAGAATGGGCTCTTACATATTTCATTTCTTCGATATGCAGGGTGTCTTTATGCCTTCCATATAGATAGGATCCTAATTTGATTTTCCCGATATCGTGCAGCATGCCGGCTATGGCTAACTCATGACAAAGAGCTTCTTCCAATTTCAGCTCCCTGCTTATGTAATAAGCCAGATTGCTGACACAAATGCCATGCTCAATACCATCCGACAAATCTTTCATTAATATTCCGTTTTTATCATTTTTCGATTCCAAAGTGTTCTAACCGCCTTTCTGATACTACCCTATCATAAAAAATACGCTTTTTATGAATGACCGCTTCTATTTCGTCGATATAAATAGACACATCCTTCACATTATCGTTTCGTTCTATTTTATCTCTGAGGGGATATACATATTTGGATACGGAACCGGCTCCTAAAGCAGCAATCGTTTGTACTTCTTCCATCATTACTATATTATAAATACCGTATTTATCTTCCTTCGCATAGCCGATATTTTCCAAATTCCCGGCTATATTCTTTTGTCTGTATAAATAGTAAGGCTCCATGTTAAGCTTAGCTGCTCCCTGCCTTGTTATATGCATGATTTCCTCTGTATTCACCATGGACAGAAGCTGTTCATCATCTATCATCCGTCTTAATTTAGATGCCCGCTTGACCGCTAAAGAGTGTACGGTAAGACTATCCGGTTCTAATTCTTCTATTCTGTTCATAGTATGCGTCACGTGTTCGATAGTTTCTTTCGGCAGACCAATGATAATATCCATGTTAATATTAACGAAGCCAACCTGCCTTGCCAGAAAATAAGCATCCACAAACTGTTCTACCGTATGCAGCCGTCCTATAAAATTAAGTGTTTCCTGATTTAATGTCTGAGGATTAACGGAAATTCTATCTACTCCATGCTTTTTTAACATTTCTAATTTTTTCTCAGTAATACTGTCCGGCCTGCCGGCTTCTACCGTGAATTCCCGTACCCCTTCCAAAGGAAAATGCATGGCAATCAGGCTTAGCAAGTAATCCAGCTGCTCTGCTGTTAAGGTAGTAGGTGTACCCCCTCCGATATAAATGGTATCCGGTGACTTATGGCGGAACACTTCGGCCGTAAATTTTATTTCCTTTTCCAGGGCATATAAATAGTCCCATACTTTATTCCGCCACACACCGATAGGATAAGAAGTAAAGGAACAATACAGGCAGGTTGTGGGACAAAAGGGTATGCCGATATATAAGCTGTAGCCTTTTGAAAAATCCTTTTTATTTAATATTTTCTTTTCCCTTTTTGCAACGGAAATACTTAAGCTTGTTTTTTCATCACATAACAAATAGGTATCCTTCATATATTGCCGGATTTCATTCTCAGAGCAGCCTTTATTTAACATCTGCAGGGGTATTTTAACAGGACGTATTCCCGTTAAGGTTCCCCATGGAAGGGTTTTCTTTTCCATCTGCGATAAAAACCGATACAGTAATCGCTTTAACCGGTTTTTCGTATCCAACCGGTTTTGATAATCAACCCGGATATTTTTTATTGCGGCTTGTTTCCCATACCGGAAATAGGATAATTGGATGCCATCGATTTCATAATTAATAACAATGCCAAATTCCAGATTCTCTAAAAGCCTTCCCTGTTCCTTTCTATCCTCAATCGTAAGGATTTTTATGTCATCTTTATGAAAAAAAGCTTTTATCAATGAATAAATATCATATTCAAAATCTTTCCGGTTAAGCAAAACAAGTTTCATAGGTACTCCTAACTGCAGTATGGGTTATATTTTTTTTCATAACCTATAGTAGTTTCATCCCCATGGCCGGGATAAACTTTTACATTTTCATCTAAAGCAAATAATTTATCCCGTACGGAATGCAGTAAGGCCTTCTGACTTCCCGTAGGTAAATCCGTACGGCCTACCGAGGCTTGAAATAAAGTATCTCCGCTTATTAACAGGCCCTCCTCCTTAAAGTAATAACACATACTTCCCCTGGTATGACCGGGGGTATGAATGGCCTGAACCTGAAAGCCGCACAGGTTAAATACCTCTAGGTTCTTAAGATATATATCGGCAGATAAAGTATAAGAACGTCCTACCTGATCCGAGCAGTTCAGATGTGCGTTCTCTAACAAATCTTTTTCCTCCTCGAAAGCATATACCTTGCAATTGGCTAAGGTTTTTAATTCCTTTACCCCCATAATATGGTCAAAATGCCCGTGGGTCAATGCTATGGCTTTAATCGTAATATTATTTCCCTTAAGTATGGAATAAATTTTGTCTCCCTGGTCACCGGGGTCAAAAACAATGGCTTCTCTCTTATTCTCCCGATAAATAAAATAACAATTGGTACTTACCATGCCAAGCACTAATCTTCCTATTTTAAAGCTATCCATTCTATCACCTTTCTAATCAATCATTTGGTATTTTCCAACTCATCAGCCTGTTGTTCTCTCAATATCCAATATTCCCTCCACCTGGCGCAGCCGGTCACTTACCTGAATCAGCTCTTCCCTGCTGCGTACATGGAAAGATACGTTTATGGTAGCAGTGCCCTGCTTACTTGTCCTGACGTTCATAGAAGTCACGTCAATCTGCCTTTCCGTCAGCACTCTTGATATATCAACCAATAACCCCGTCCGATTAGCGCCATAAATGTTAACCTCCGCCGTATACAGTTCATCCGGCGATAAATTTTCCGACTGCTGCCATTCGGCATCAATCAGCCGGTCTCTGTCGATATCCGATAAGCTTAAAATGTTAATACAATCTGTCCTGTGAATGGATACTCCCCTGCCCCGCGTTACAAAGCCTACGATTTCATCTCCCGGTACGGGGCCGCAGCATTTTGAGAAACGGACGGCAACATCATGAATGCCCTTCACTACGATACCACTTTTGGATTTTACGGTTGGCGCTTTTTCTTTGCCTTCCGGAATCAGCTCTAAGATCTCTTTATCTGTTATTTTATTCTTATGTTCCTTATCATACAGCTCCTGCAGCTTATTGACAACCTGGCCTTCCTTTAGGCCACCGTGCCCAACAGCAGCAAACACGGAATCCCAGTCCTTAAAACCATATTTCCGCATTACCCCGGACATATATGCCGGTTTCATAATATCTGACAATATAATGGTCTTTGATTTGCAATATTGATTAATCAGTTCCTTCCCTTTTAAAATATTGTCATCCTTCAGCTCATTTTTAAACCATTGGTTAATTTTATTTTTTGCCTGGGTGCTTTTTACGACATTCAGCCAATCCCTGCTGGGTCCCTTGGAATTCTGAGAGGTCAGTATCTCAATACGATCACCGTTTTGAATGACATAATCAATTGGCACCAATTTCCCGTTTACCTTTGCACCAATCATTTTATTGCCGACGGCACTGTGAATACTATAAGCAAAATCAATGGGAGTGGAGCCGTTTGTCAGGTTCTTAACATCACCGGAGGGTGTAAAGCAATATACATTTTCCGAAAACAAATCCAGGTCACTTTTTAACAGACTCATAAATTCTTTGTTATCGGACATGTCCTTTTGCCATTCCAATATCTGTCTTAACCAGCTCAGCTTCTCTTCTTCCTGCTTTTCTGCTTTACTGCCGTCAGAGCCTTCTTTATATTTCCAATGTGCTGCGATACCAAATTCCGCAGTCCGATGCATTTCATAAGTACGAATCTGTATTTCGAAGGGCTGTCCGTTGGGTCCGATTAATGTGGTGTGAAGGGATTGGTACATATTGGGCTTCGGCATGGCAATGTAATCCTTAAAACGTCCCGGTATCGGTTTATACATCTCATGGATAACACCCAGGGCAGCATAGCAATCCTTAACGGTATCCACAATAATTCTAACGGCAAACAAATCATAAATTTGATCCAGTGTCTTATCCTGGTTAACCATTTTTTTGTAAATACTGAAAAAGTGTTTGACACGGCCATCTATTTTTGCCTTTATTCCCGCATTGGAAATATGTGTACTCACCTCATCCACAATTTCTTGAACAAACTTTTCCCTGACGCTTTTTCTTACCGCAATTTTTTCAACCAGGTCATAATAGACCTCCGGTTCCAGATATTTTAAAGACAAATCATCTAATTCAATCTTTATCTTAGATATTCCGAGCCTGTGAGCAATGGGAGCATAGATATCCATGGTTTCTCTTGCTTTTTCCTTCTGCTTTTCCGGTTTCATATATTTCAAGGTTCTCATATTATGCAAACGGTCGGCAAGCTTAATGAGTATGACCCGAATATCCTTGGCCATGGCTAAAAACATTTTTCTTAAATTTTCAGCCTGCACTTCCACCTTGTCCTTTGAATAGGAGAGCTTACCCAGCTTTGTTACTCCATCCACTAATGCCGCAACCTCTTCACTGAAGTTTTTCGTGATTTCCTCTTCCGTCATTATGGTATCTTCCACGACATCATGCAAAAGTCCGGCAACAATCGTTTCTTTATCAAGCTCTAAATCCGCTAAGATAATAGCAACGCACAGCGGGTGAATAATATAAGGTTCTCCGGATTTACGCACCTGGTCTTTATGCGCCTCATAAGCAATTTTATAGGCCTTTTCAATCATGGTGGTATCTGTAGACGGATGATATTTTTTGACGCTGTCAATTAACTCCTGATAAAGTTCATCAGGACTGGTAAAATCAGCCATGGTTTTAATACTGTCGTCACTGACTTCCTGTTCCCTATTCTTATTCGCATACTGCATAATGGATTTCTCTATCATATTACTCACCAGCCACTTTCTAATATCTTTTCATTATAATTTTTATCCGGTTAAAATGCAATTATATGATATTAGATTTATGTCAAAACATTATATTTTGTGACAATAAACAGATTATTTTGTATTCCCACTATTTATATTGTTAATTTGCATAAGTGAAGCTTCTTACTCACCTTCATAGCTCACCACGGACTCCACATAATAATTCTTTAACTTTTCTCTTCCCTTCAGACCCAATAATTCGATTAAAAATACAATTCCCACTACTTCTCCGCCTAATTGCTCAATTAATTTTACAATTGCCTCAATGGTTCCCCCGGTGGCAATCAGATCATCCACAATAACAACCTTTTGACCGGGCTTAACGGCATCCTTATGCATTTCAATGACGGCACTTCCGTATTCCAGGTCATACTCCATTTCTACGGTTTCACAGGGCAGCTTTCCTTTTTTTCTTATGGGGATAAACGCTTTATGCATATTATAGGCTATGGGAACACCAAAAATAAATCCTCTTGATTCCGGACCCGCCACAACATCAAATTCCAAATTTTTCACAATTTCCTGCATGGAATCAATGGCCAGATGAAGTCCCTCTGCATCCTGCAAAACACTGGTCACATCTCTGAATATAATTCCCTCCTTCGGAAAATCTTTAATGCTTCTAATATAATCTTCTACTTTTTTCATGATATGATATTCCTTTCGTATTTTGTCTTCTATTATACACCCATTTTCAAATTCGTTTCCGTTTTATCTTATTTGTTTAAGATAACCTATAATAGTATAT
>CAMJWQ010000165.1 GCA_946409475.1 uncultured Lachnospiraceae bacterium | reverse complement strand
GTAAATAAGTATAAAGGAAAATATTATGAGATTCAGTAAATCCTTAAGAAAAAATAATGAATTTCAAAGAGTATATAAAAACGGCGTATCCTATGCCAATAAATTTTTAGTGATGTATGTGTTAGAAAACAAGTCAACGTTAAACAGAATTGGAATTTCAGTCAGTAAAAAAGTCGGAAACAGCGTTGTCAGACACAGATTAAAAAGACTGATAAAAGAAAGTTATCGATTACATGAAGAAATGTTTAATAGTGGTTTAGACATTGTAATTGTAATAAGAGTAAATGCAGGTAGCTGCAATTATGAATTGATTAAGAATGCATTACTGCATCTTGCAAATCTTCATAAGATTACTATAAAAAATAATTAGTTAAATGGGATGATAACATGAAAAGGATATTGATCTTTCTGATTAAATTTTATAGAAAATACATTTCACCAATCAAGGGAAGAAGCAGTTGCATCTATTTTCCTACCTGTTCAGCTTATGGAATAGAGGCAATTACGAAATATGGTGCGATGAAAGGTTCTTTTTTAACAGTAAAAAGAATATTAAGATGCAATCCATTTGCTAAGGGTGGATATGATCCTGTTCCATAATTAAAGGAGGATATTAATTTTGTCTGGAATATTACTAACGCAAAATAATACATTTATTATAGGTCCGGTTTCACAATTGCTGGGTGTTATAATGGATGGTATTTTTAATTTTTTAAATTTGTTTGGGATACAGAATATAGGTTTATGTATTATTTTATTTACAGTTATTATGCATTTATTAATGCTGCCTTTAACCGTTAAACAGCAGAAATTTTCTAAATTATCCGCTAAAATGAATCCGGAGCTGCAGGCCATACAAAAGAAATATCAGGGAAAAAAAGATCAGGATTCCATGATGCGTATGAATGAGGAAACGAAAGCAGTTTACGCGAAATACGGCACCTCCCAGACCGGTGGATGTTTACAGATGCTTATTCAATTACCTATTCTTTTTGCATTGTACCGGGTTATTTGGAATATACCTGCTTATGTTTCCAGTGTAAAAAGCGCTTATATTCCTCTGGTGGGAAAAATTTTAAGTACCGGTGGCGGACAGGCTATTATGGAGGAAATAGGAAAAGGTAAATCCATTAGTCCTGAAAAATATGATTATGCTTTAAATAATACCATAATTGATGTATTGTACAAATTTCAATCCGCTGATTGGAATACCTTAGTTGATAAATTTCCTGACTTAAAGGAGTTAATTTTATCAACGGAAAAAAACATATCAACAATGAATAACTTTCTTGGTTTAAATATAGCGGATTCTCCTTTATCAATTATAAGCAGTGCATTTAAAGCAGGAAGCATATTATTAGTTATAGGAGGTATATTAATTCCTGTTTTAGCCGCATTAACACAATGGATTAATACAAAACTAATGCCTCAGCAGACTGCTGCTACCGACGAGAATAACACCATGGCATCTACCATGAAAAGCATGAACCTGGCAATGCCCATTATGTCGGCATTTTTCTGTTTTACCTTACCTTCCGGCTTAGGTCTCTATTGGATTGCGGGATCTGTTGTTCGAAGTATTGAACAGATTGCAATTAATAAGTATATTGATTCCGTGGATATGGATGAATTAATAAAGAAAAATAAGGAAAAGGCATCAAAGAAGCGTGAAAAGAAGGGACTTCCTCCTCAAAAGGTGGCAGGTACCGCAAATATCAATACGAAGAATGTGAATAAAAATAAAATTTCTGTTTCTGAAAAAAATGAAAATGCCGTAAAAAAAGCAACGGAGTATTACAATAGAAATGCAAAACCCGGCAGTATAGCAAGTAAAGCGAATATGGTTAAGCAATATAATGAAAAAAATAATAAATAGGGGGATGTTACTATGGATTATATTGAAGTAATGGCAAAAACAGTGGAAGATGCGATTACAGAAGCCCTAATCAAATTACAGATTACGAGTGATCAGTTAGAGTATAAGGTTATTGATAAAGGCAGTAACGGATTTTTTGGATTTAACAGTAAACCGGCTATTATACATGCCGGAAAAAAATTCTCTTTGGAAGACAAAACAAAGAGGTTTCTTAATGACGTTTTTCAGGCTATGCAGTTAGATGTTGTTGTGGAAATAAATTATGATGAAAACGATAAGAATATGGATATTAATTTATTAGGTGATGACGTTGGGGCATTGATTGGAAAAAGAGGACAAACATTAGATGCCTTACAATACCTGACCAGCCTGGTAGTAAATAAGGAAAGCAGTAATTATATTCGTGTCAAGGTGGATACGGAAAATTACAGAAGCAGGAGAAAAGAAACCTTAGAAAATTTAGCAAGGAATATAGCTTATAAGGTAAAGAGAACAAGAAAGACCGTTTCTCTGGAACCTATGAATCCTTATGAGAGAAGAATCATACATTCGGCGCTGCAAAATGATAAATATGTAATGACTCATAGTGAAGGTGAGGAACCATATCGTAAAGTAGTAATTACATTAAAAAAATAAATTGCATGAATAGGTTTTTATCATTTACTTATAATGTCATGAGCAAGTAACGAAGCGGTCTGCGAATATCCGTTTTGATTAACCATGTCCCGAAGCGATAAATAGTTAGCTTAATCGTTTTGGGACATTCTGCTTGTGTGGCTTGTGATTCCAATCCAGTTACAATATTTAACAATATTATATTAGAATAGAAGGAATAGAGATGAAAAATGATACCATTGCAGCAATCGCAACCGGTTTGGTAAATGCCGGAATCAGTATTGTCAGAGTAAGCGGAGAAAATGCTATAATAATAGTGAATAAGATATTTCAATCAAAAAGAGAAGGTAAAAATTTGTTGGCCGTTAAGTCTCATACCATTCATTACGGTTATATAATAGATGAAAACCAGATTATTGATGAAGTATTGGTCATGATTATGAAAGGTCCTAACAGTTATACTGCTGAAGATACCGTTGAGATAAACTGCCATGGAGGTATTTTAATAACAAGGAAGATTTTGGATTTAGTAATTGGAAACGGGGCCAGAATAGCCGAACCCGGTGAGTTTACCAAAAGGGCTTTTTTAAACGGTAGAATTGATTTAACAAAAGCGGAGGCTGTTATAGATCTTATTAATGCAAAGAATAATTTTGCTCTGAAAAGCTCAATAAGACAATTGCAAGGCTCAGTATATAAAAGGATTAAAGAATTAAGGGAGAAGATATTGTATCATATTGCTTTTATAGAATCTGCTTTAGATGATCCTGAACATATATCTTTAGACAATTATGGCAGCAAATTACTTCCGGATATAAAAAATATGGTAATGGATATCAATAAGCTGATTGCATCTTATGAGAACGGTAAATTAATTAAAGAAGGAATTCGGACGGTAATAGTAGGAAAACCAAACGTAGGAAAATCATCTTTTTTAAATTTATTAATTGGTGAAGAAAAAGCTATTGTCACTGAGGTTGCAGGAACCACCAGGGATGTCATAGAAGAGACCATACAACTTAAGGGTCTGGCTCTTACGTTAATAGATACGGCCGGAATTAGGGAGACTGATGATATCGTAGAAAAAATAGGTGTGGAAAAAGCCAGAAAATTTGCGGAGGATGCGGATTTAATTATCTATATAGCGGATGCTTCCGTTAAATTGGATGAAGATGATAAAACAATCATGAGATTAATAGAGGATAAAAATACTATTGTTTTGTTAAATAAAACAGATCTTCCCGGATTAACGGTTGAAAGTGATATAAAAATGTTTTTAAATAAAAAAGTAATAGAAATTTCCGTAAAGGATAAAAAGGGCATTAAAGAATTTGAAGAAGAACTGGTAAATATGTTTTCCTTAAATGAAAAAATGATAAATGACCAGATATATATCACAAATATTAGGCACAAAAATGGATTATTAAAGGCTATTACCAGCTTACAGTTTGTTGAAAAAAGTATAGAGGAGGGGCTGCCTGAGGATTTTTATTCCATAGATTTAATGGATTCTTACCGATTTCTTGGAAGTATTCTGGGAGAGGAAATGGAAGATGATTTGGTAAATGAAATATTTGAAAAATTTTGTATGGGCAAATAGTTTAAGATCGAGTCATTCATCCTTGCAGACAGGTAAAGTCATATGTGTATAAATAGAATATTACTATCTTAAAGGATAAGGGTAAGTATTAGAAAAGAGGAAAAAATGAGTATACAAATTGAAAAGTATGATGTGGTTATTGTCGGTGCGGGTCATGCCGGTTGTGAAGCCGCATTGGCCAGTGCAAGGTTAGGGTTAAATACCATTATGTTTACGGTAAGTATTGATAGTATTGCATTAATGCCATGTAATCCTAATATAGGGGGAACATCGAAGGGGCATTTGGTTAGGGAAATAGATGCTTTAGGCGGTGAAATGGGTAAAAATATCGACAGAACATTTATCCAATCTAAAATGCTGAATGTTTCAAAAGGCCCGGCAGTACACTCCCTGCGCGCCCAGGCAGATAAATCTGAATATAGTAAGTCTATGAGAAGAGTATTGGAAAATACGGAGAACTTAACTATAAAGCAGGCTGAAGTGACGGAAATTATAGTTAAAAACGAATCCATAGGTGGTGTTAGAACATACACCGGTACCGAATATCATGCAAAAGCGGTTGTTTTATGTACGGGGACTTATTTAAAGGCCAGGTGTTTATGTGGAAATGCTATTACTCATACGGGACCCAATGGCTTACAGGCAGCTAATTTTTTAACGGAATCCTTAAAAAATAATAGGGTGGAAATGTTTCGTTTTAAAACAGGAACACCTGCAAGAATGGATAAAAGATCTATTGATTTTTCTAAAATGGAAGAGCAAAAAGGTGACGAACGGGTTATACCATTTTCCTTTTCCACAGATTCTGATGATATTCAGAAGGAACAGATTTCCTGCTGGCTGACCTATACCAATGAAAATACCCATGAAATAATACGAAAAAATTTGGACCGGTCTCCTATCTATGCCGGAATTATAGAAGGTACCGGACCAAGATATTGCCCGTCTATTGAGGATAAGGTTGTGAAATTTTCCGATAAAAACAGACATCAGGTATTTATTGAGCCGGAAGGATTGTATACAAATGAAATGTATATAGGCGGAATGTCCAGCTCATTACCGGAGGATGTGCAGATTAAAATGTACCGTACGGTGCCTGGTTTAGAAAAATGTAAAATAGTAAGAAATGCCTATGCCATTGAATACGACTGTATTAATGCCAGACAATTAAATCCAACCTTGGAATTTAAAGAGATAAAAGGATTATTCAGCGCAGGGCAGTTTAATGGAAGCTCCGGTTATGAAGAAGCGGCTGCACAAGGACTAATTGCGGGTATTAATGCTGCTTTAAAGGTAAAGAACAGAGAAATGATTGTAATTGACAGATCGGAGGCATACATCGGGGTCTTAATAGATGATTTGGTAACTAAGGATAATAAAGAACCTTATCGAATGATGACCTCCCGTTCGGAATACCGTTTATTATTAAGACAGGACAATGCAGATTTACGCTTAATGAAAATTGGATTTAAAATTGGACTGGTCGGTAAGGAGCAATATGAAAAATTAATAGAAAAACAAAGTCAAATAGGACAGGAAATAAGGAGATTGGAAAATACGAGGGTAGGAGCATCTCCGGTTATACAGCAGTTTTTAGCTGATCATAACAGTACCTTACTGAAAAACGGAACAAGTTTGGCCGAATTATTAAGAAGACCCGAATTAACTTATGAACTTTTGAAGGAAATTGATAAAGAAAGAATGAAATTAAAATGGGATGTTATAGAACAGGTAGAAATAAATATTAAATATAGCGGATATATAAGCAGGCAGTTGAGACAGGTTGAGCAGTTTAAAAAAATTGAAAAAAAGAAGATTCCTGATACTTTAATTTATGATGAGATTAGTGGCTTGCGAATAGAAGCAAAACAAAAGTTAGCAAAATTCAGACCTGTTTCCATAGGGCAGGCATCAAGAATATCCGGTGTTTCTCCGGCAGATATCTCAGTTCTATTAGTATATTTAGAGCAGTACAGAAGGTATAAAAATGAGTCAAAATGATTATGGAATATTAAACGATTTTTTAAATAAAAACAATGTTGTTGCTACGGAAGAACAAATAGGGCAGCTTGATTCCTTTTATTCTTTATTAGTGGAACAAAATAAAGTTATGAATCTTACGGCAATTACTGAGTTTAATGATGTTTTAATAAAGCATTTTATCGACAGCCTGGCTATTATTCCTTTTATTAAATTGCAGGAGTGTAAGACATTAATTGATATCGGCACGGGTGCCGGCTTTCCGGGTATTCCTATTAAGATAATGTTTCCAAATATAAAAATTACTTTAATAGATTCATTGAATAAAAGAATTACTTTTTTGAATAATGTAATAAGTGAATGTAATTTAAAAAATATAGAAGTTTTTCATGGCAGGGCGGAAGATTTTGCACATCAAAAAATATATAGAGAAAAATATGATTTATGTGTTTCCAGAGCGGTAGCTAATTTATCTGTATTAAATGAATATTGCTTACCCTTTGTAAAAGTAGGCGGAAAATTTATTTCTTACAAGGCAGGACATATTGATGAGGAATTGAAAAAAGCACAGAAATCTATAGCCGTATTAGGTGGCAGCTTGGATAAGATAAATAAATTTCAATTATATCAGACTGATTTTAATAGAACTTTGGTAATGATAAAAAAAATTAAAGGGACTCCTGATAAATATCCGCGGAAGTCAGGATTACCGCTTAAGAATCCTATAATATAATGAAACAAGATGAGTCTGCAGGCAGCTTCACTTGTTATGAATTAAATAAGGACCAGCTTTTTTAGAAAGGCTGGGTCCTTAATATTTAATAAATGTTTCACGTGAAACATTTATTAAATATTATTTATTATTATACGATATACTTATTGGATAACTTCTTATACAATAAATGGCTTCTTTTAATTCATTATAAAATGAAAAAGGTGGTTAATTTCGTGAATTTAATAATTGAATGTATAATGGTCATAATTTTATTATCTGTTTCCATATGGTATAGAACAAAAGATGATCGTAGAAAATTAAAGAGCTTTTATTATTATCCTGAAAAGGTACAGTATAGAATAAAATCAATAGAAAGCTATAAATATTGTATTCCTGAAAAATCAGTAAAGAAAATTTATTTAATTATTAGTTTTATAGCGTTTCTGATTATATTTATTATTGCATCCATTATAAATGAAACCTTATCATTTTGGCATGCCTTTAGGAATTCTGTTATAATTGGCGTAGTCGGTAATTTATATCAATTAATTTTTATTCATTTTTTATGGTTTTCAAGATCAAAAAGAGCAAGAATTTCCGGAACAGAAGATATGGAAAATGAATACCGCAATCCTAAAGTATATATACATATTTTTTTGAAAAGTATGGCAATCACTTTTGCAGCCGGATTTTTAACAGGTGTATTTATAAGATTATACATACTTTATATTGATAAAATAATGGAATTACTAATAAACTGTTTTAATTTATAAAAAATGGAGGGAT
>CAMJWQ010000164.1 GCA_946409475.1 uncultured Lachnospiraceae bacterium | reverse complement strand
GTAATGGAATGCCTGGACATTATGCCGCCCCTTCTTCATTTGCGGAAGCAGGGAAAGTGCAAATACTAAAAATATCAGAGCAGAAAACAAAATACCGAAAGCAAACCGGGGATGAACATATAAACTGAGCCTCCCGCTGACGAGGGCATATAGTAGCAATAAAAAAATTCCGGCAAACAGAATCATCTGTATAAGGGCTTCCAAATTCCAGCGCTTTTTCATAATACACCTCTTTCCATCAAACACTTTATGCAAACAGAGCTTCCAAAAAAACAAATAAGACAGAGCCGAATACTACTATTAGGAAAACCAAAAAGCTTAATATTCTTTTATTAAAAATTTTCGAAAGCATTAAAATATTCTTAAAATCCAGCATAGGCCCCAAGGTCATAAATGCCATTATGGGCATCATGGAAAACTGGCCGGCAAAGCTTTTCCCGATAAAGGCATTGGAGGTCGAGCAGGTTGACATTACTACGGCTGCCAAAAGCATAAGAGCCAATTGGAAAATAAAATTCCCGCTTATGATTCCCCGTAAAGCCTGGGGTAAAAAGGTCTGAAATACTGCCGACAGAAAAGCACCTATAATCATATACCCGGCTACTCTTAAAAATTCTATTCTCGCTACCTGCAATACGGCCTCCGCTTTTCCCCTAAGCCCATCATACTGCAGATTAATCATATCTTTGCCTATGCTTTTGCCATTCATACCATCCTCCGTCAAAACGGCCTTCTCATCCCACTTTATGTACATAAACAGGGCACCGATGCCAATTCCCAAAATGATGCCTGCCAATACCCGGATGCCTGCGAGATATGGCTGGCCGGGAAAGGCATAGAAAACGGAAAGGATAACGATGGGATTAACGGCTGAGGATGCCAGCCAAAATGTCACAGCCTGCGGTAATGGTGTTCCCTTTTTTAATAATCCCGATACGATAGGAACCATACCGCAATCACATACCGGTATCAGTAATCCTCCCATAGCGGCAAACAGAAAGGATTTCACCTTTCCCTCCGAAAATCTTTTCACAATCCAGCCTGTAGGAACGAAGATTTGCAGAATGGCAGATGCAAAGCCTCCCAGCAGAATAAAGGGTACCGCCTCTAAAAAGATACTTAAGAATATGGTGGCTATCTGCCGCAGCTGCTGATACAAAGCTTCCCTGGTAAAGAACTGTAAGATTGCAATCCCTAACGTAAATAAAATAGCAAAAGGATATATGGGGTTCAGGGATTGCTGCCTTTCAAAGGGAACAAAATACTTCTTACTAAGCTCTCCTTCCTCTTTCTCCGATAAATATACCCTTACGCCCGGGTTTATGGCTTTCACATTTTTTCTTATTTGCCTTTTCAAATCATTCTTCTCTTCTTCCAGCCGATTGCAGTACACCAAATTACTGTTAAGAATTTGCGGCTGAAGAATAGCTGCCATATTACCTAACTGTTGGCAAAAGGTATTGCCTTCACCAATAAATAGTACGTTTCTTATCTGATAACCAAAGGGTAAAGAAAGACTTAATAATTTTGTAATGTCCCAGGTCCCGTTAAATTCCATGATAATATAATCCGGATTGATCTTTTTACATACGGAAGAAAATAAAGCGTCCGTTAATTGATTTTCCTTTACCGTCAGCATGGTTATATGATTTTCCTCTAATTCCTCTTCCTCATATTCCGTAAAGCCTTCTTCACATACCATTAATGCCGACTTTTCAAACTTATAAAATATTCCTTCTTTTATTCTCTTCTTAATGAAAGTGGTTTTCCCGCTCTCTAAAAATCCTGTTATGATATCTATGTAGACTGCCATATTTTCCCTCATGCATGAAATAGATTTTTCAGCCGGTCCTTATCCAAACCTTCGCCTATGATACAAATCCGGCCGGTTATATCCGCCTGTGTCTCTCTTATTCTGATTTCATCCGGAACATAATCAAATTGCACCCACTGCTCCTCATTTACTTTCACTATGCCCTTCCCTCTTACAATATTCTCCTTACCAGCTTTAAGCTGCTCCAAGATGTTTTTTAACCGCTCCAGCGGAAAAACCTGTACCGTTTCCTTTCCCCAAACCTGAAAGACCTCGTCGGCATGATGATGTTCATGGGCATGATGATGTTCCGCTGTTTGATTCCAAAATGAATCCGCTGTAATCCCCCCATCCGACTCTATGATCTTGTCTGCAGTTATATGCTCCCAGTCTGTTGTTACAATGGAAGCCTTTTGATTGTATTTTCTGATATCCTCCATGACAGCCTGCAGTACCTCCGGCTTTTCAAATTGTGTCCTGCTCAATACAATGGTTTTTGCATACGCTAACTGATCCTTATAGAACTCGGCAAAATTTTTAATGTAGACCCTGTATTTTTTTACATCTACCACCGTAATACACAAAGCAAGCTCCGCTTTTTTAGCAGCTACAAAGGATTGGCAGCCTCTTAACACATCCGACAGTTTTCCTACTCCCGACGGTTCAATGATAATCCTGTCCGGCTGATAAAGAGCCAGCATTTCCTTAAGTGCCAGATTGAAATCTCCGGCAATGGTGCAGCAGATACATCCCGAATTCATCTCTCTAATCTGTATACCGTAGTCTTTTAAGACAGGTCCGTCAATACTTATTTCACCAAATTCATTTTCAATTACTACTATTTTTTCCTTCTGAAAAGCTTCTTCCAACAGTTTCTTAATGAATGTCGTTTTACCGGCTCCTAAAAAGCCCCCTATAATATCAATCCTGGTCATATTTCTCCTTCTCTATACATTCCGGACATTCGCCTATAAATTCCAGGTTATGCCCCATAATGCGAAATCCGGTTTTCTCCTTCAGCTCCCTTCCCATTTTTTCCAGCGGACATCCGTCTATGGGTATTTTTTTATGACATTTCATACAGGTCAGATAATGGTTATGTTTTGCATTGTTCATCTGAAAATATGCCTTTTTATCCGTATCTGTACTTTTCAGGACAATTCCCTTTTCCGTAAGGATGGATAATATGCGGTAAACCGTTGAGAAATTACAGGTATGCTTCTTTCTCATCTCCACAAATATGGTTTCCGCCGTCATGGGTTCACTGTTTTCCTCCAATATTTCCATGATGTGCATCCTGTTTTCCGTTTTTTTTAATCCGAATTTGAAAAATATATTATCTTCCATGAATATACCCTTCCTCTTTCTATATGCTTGTTACGCTTATCATATGCCGGCTGTTTACCGCTTCCGGTACCACTGTTATTCATTCCTTCCCTCTTAATAATAGCAATAACCCACTGTCCTGTTAATCTTTTAACAGCAAATTTTTTATCTTGCCGCCGTTTATTTTCAAACGGCTTTCTGTTTATATTTCACTATTTTTCCCAAATTCCTGACTGCTATTACCAACAATAACATAATAACGGATACTATGGCTGTGAAGCCTCCCGGTGCCACATCAATATAATAAGATAAAAACAGGCCCGTCATAATATCAATAATACTAAAAATTACGGAAGCCACTAAGGTAAATTTAAATCCCTTCTCCAGCTGCATAGCCGTGGCAACAGGCAGGGTTATCATGGAGCTTAACACAAGCACTCCCACGATTCTGATGGAGGCTGCTACGGCAGATGCCACCAACACGGAAAAAATATAATTGATCAGGCGTACCTTTACCTTTGCTACCTTAGCCGTTTCTTCATCATAGGATATATAAATCAACTGGTGATATAATTTCATAATTACCAGTACCGAAATAATACCCAAAACAAGTATGGTAAGCATGTCCGTACGGGTAACCGTTAAAACACTTCCGAACATATAGGACTCCGCATTGGTCTTTAATTTTCCGGAGCTGATGATGGTTATGGCGATGCCTATACTTAAAGATAAGGTTACGGATAAAATTAAATCCGTATGCTTTTTAAAATAATTTCGCAAAAACTCAATAAATGCACCGCATATGGAAGTAAAAATAAAAGCACCGGCCACGGGATTCTGCCCCCATAACAAAGCTATGGCAATACCTGCCAGGGAAGCATGGGAAAGGGTATCTCCCATCATGGAATATCTTCTGACAACAATAAACATCCCTATACAGGGGCATAGTATCCCGATCAAGAACGACACCACAATTGCATTTTGCATAAAACTATACTGTAGCATGATACCTATTCCTTTCCTTAACATGTAAGTATTCCTCTGCATATTTTTGGGGAGTACACAGATGTCCCTTCCCATTTTGAATATGAAATATTTTATTGGAATTAGAAAATACCGCTTCCAAATTATGTTCTACGGCTATTATGGTGATTTTTTGCTGCAAATTCATTGCCCTTAAAAAACCATATATCTCTTTTTGACTGTCCGTGTCCACTCCTGTAGACGGCTCGTCAAGTATAAGCAGGGACGGTGCACCCATTATTGCCCTTGCTATCCATATTTTTTGCGTCTGCCCGCCGGACAAATTTCCAACCAGGAATTTTTTATGGCCCTCCATACCCACCAGCTTTAAAGAATCCCCGATAATGCTTTTATCTTTTATTTTTAAAAGTCTGCGGTAAGAATCCATCATCTCTTCTACGGTAATGGGAAAACCGGCCAAAGCAGCATCATTCCTTTGCGGAACATAGCCGATCGCATTTTTATCCATGCGGATACTGCCTGCCGTTGGTTTTAAAAATCCCAGTAAAATTTTCATTAAGGTGGTTTTACCGCATCCGTTTTCGCCAATAATAGAAATGTAATCTCCCGATTTTATTTCCAGATTGATATCTTTTAATAAAAAGGGAGGCTTTCCGTTATAAGAAAAACATAACTGGTCAATCGTAATCATGGTTATCCCTCCTGCTATTGATTGTAATTCACAAACTACAATTTGTAAACAGCAAATGCAAATCATTTGCATTATGAATGGCATGGCTGAACTGTTATTATGTATTGCTATTCAGCCATGCAGAAATGAATGCGCAAAATTGAGATAATTACCATATTATTCCCATTATTGGCCTGCTCAAATACATATCTTTAAAAAAACAAAAGATTCCTTATTGACATTTTATTTTTTTTATTATACTATCTATGCAAATGCAAATCATTTGCATTACGAATTAATATAGGAGGTTTTTATGAAAAAATTATGCATTTTCTTATTAAGTGTTTTTCTGTTATTTTCCTTCACCGCCTGTGCGGCGGATGATAAAACAACGCAGGCAAGTGATGATTCGAAATTATCGGTATCCGTTTCCTTTAATGCCTTATATGAGTTTACAAAGGCCGTCGGAAAAGATAAGGTTGCCATATCCACCATTATTCCCACCGGCTCGGAGCCCCATCATTTTGAGCCGAAAGCCTCCGACATCGCTGATTTAAATACGGCAAAGGTATTTATCTATAACGGACTGGGAATGGAGCCCTGGGCTGAGGAAGTAATCAACGCTTCTGAAAATGATGATTTAATAACAATCATCGCTTCTGACGGCGCCGATATCATTAAAAATGAGGGAGAGGAAATCGAAGAGCATGGTCAATATGATCCCCACTTATGGTTAAGCTTATCCGGGGCAATGATAGAAGTGCAGAATATCGCCGACGGGCTGTCGAAAGCGGATCCGGATAATAAAGATTTTTATCAGGCCAATGCAAAAGCTTACAGGAAGGAGCTTAATGATTTACTGACGGAATACAAAGAGAAGTTTGCTGCTTTAGAAAATAAAAACTTCGTAACCGGACATGCTGCTTTCCACTATTTTTGCAATGATTTTGGTTTAGAACAAAATAGCGTGGAGGATGTATTTGCAGAAGGAGAACCCAGCACAAGACAGCTGGCGGATTTAGTTGAATATTGTAAGGATAACCAGGTAACTACCATATTTGCAGAGGAAACGGCAAGTCCGGAAGTGTCCCGAACCTTAGCCGATGAGGTAGGTGCCTCCGTTAAAATTATCTACACCATGGAAGGCTCTGATGATAGCTTATCCTATTTGGAAAGAATGAAAGCAAATTGTGAAAATATTTATAAGAGCCTGTCTCAATAAAATCAGGGTGTCAATTAAGATGCTAAGAGCCCTATTTCATAAGCTTAACGGCAATCTATACAAAACAGTAAGAATGAAGTAATTTATACCCCCGGAGTTTACCCGGGGGTATTTTCTTTTATGTATTTCTCCATAATAGATGCCGCCATACCAACCAGTTCCGCACATGGTCTTTTTTTATAATATTCTGCCGTTCTAAGCTCCGGTTCCGGATTATCTTTACCGGAAGCAAGCCCCAGCAGCTCCCTGCAGACAATGGAAGGATTACATTTCTTAAATTCTTCCGCCAGATATTGGATTCTTTTATAATGCTCCGTTTTCCCCTTACTGTCTAAGGGATCCGTATAGCCATAAAGAATCCCCGCAACCATAAACATTCCGCTGACTGCTCCGCATACCTCCCGCAGCCTGCCCATGCCTCCTCCAAAGGAGGAGCTGATCTTTACAGCCGTATCAAAATCCATGGAACACTCGTCACAAAAAGCTAAAAATACCGCTTGGGCACAGTTATAGCCTTCCTTAAAATATTGTTTCGCTTTTTCCTCTTTCATAGTCAGCTCCCTATTGTTTCAGTTTTTGATATCTGTCTTGTAAATTTTAATTATTGGCATATGCTCTAAATTAATTTTAACAGTAAAAAGCTCTATGTCAAGTCCTATCCTGTTATTTCTTTATCTCCATTCTGTTACTTCAGCCGGTATCAACTCAATGTACGGTATTTGACATAAAAATCGGTGTCATATACAATAATAATACCTATATATTAGCAAGGAGGATATTAAATGAATTTTCTTGAAAATAGCGGCATATTCGTGTATCTTTTTATTTTTTTCGGGAAGATATTGGAAGTAACGGTTTCCACCGTGAGGGTGGTATTAATAAACCGTGGTGAGAAAAAAATCGGTTCGATTATCGCTTTCTTTGAAATTTTATTATGGTTATTTATTACAGGTACCGTTTTAGCAGGCTTTCAGGATGATATAATCCGGGTAATCGTATTTGCTCTGGCCTTCGCCATAGGTAATTATCTGGGCTCCTGGCTGGAGGGTAAGTTAGCCTTTGGTTATTGTTCCATACAGATTATCGTACCTGATACGGAGGAGAGCCTGTCTCTTGTCACCGAACTACGCGAAAACAAATTGGCGGTTACTATCATAAAAGGCCAGGGAAAAGACGGTGAGCGTGAACTGCTAATGCTGCATTTGCTGAGAAAGCGTATACCTAAGGCTATTGATATCGTAAAATCACATTTAAATAATGCTTTTATTATTGTCAACGATGTGAAGACATTACAGGGCGGCTATATAAAAAAATAATTATAGTTCTAATTCCGTAACCTCTTTTTTATACTCCCGTCCTTTTTCATTTTTATCATGAAGAGGATTCCATACCTGTGCAAAAAATGGATCAACTTTCGCCCTGGCGGCATAATTCCAGCTTCTTCGCTCACACTCCGGGCACCAGTGCCCGCCTTCCAAAATAAGACGGGGACTGGCTTCAAATTCATGCCCGAAAGCACATTTAAATTTAAGTTTTCCCTTCCAGTCCCCCTTTTTCATAGC
>CAMJWQ010000163.1 GCA_946409475.1 uncultured Lachnospiraceae bacterium | reverse complement strand
ATTGCAATATATTAACGGTTCTTCCCGTTCTTTTTTTAATTTACCTTAATTTTTTATAAATTGCAAGTATAAAGTGTCAGAAAAAAATTTTTTTATGTTTTATACATCAAAATAGTAATTTTATTAACAAACTCATACATTTATAACAAATCTTCTATCATAACGCACATTTTGTACATTATAACTTATCGGAAGCAAGGATATTTAACGCTTCGGAACAATTTCAATCCAATATCCGTCCGGATCTTTGATAAAATAAATTCCCATGTCTTCATTTTCATAGCAGACGGCATCCATTTTTTTATGCTTTTCATGCAGCTCTTCAAACTCATCCGTTACAAAAGCCAGGTGATATTCGCATTCACCAAGATCATAGGCCTCTTTCCTGTCTCTTAAATATGTGAGCTCCAATAAGAAATCAGATTTTCCGTCTCCCAAAAAAACCAGTTTAAAGGAACCGTCGGCTGCTTCCTTTTCCCTTACGGGCAATAAGCCTAAGGCAGCCTTATAAAATTGTAAGCTCCTGTCCAAATCCATTACGTTAAAATTAAAATGATCAAATGTTATCATGACTCTTTCCTCCTCAAAATATCATATTGTTCAAGCTCCATACCCAAATCAATCAAAAGTGTCTGCCTGGGATGAGGCGCACTGTCCATTTTCATTCCTTCTTCATTATAAATGGCTTTTACTTCTGCTTCCCTATTTCCGCCCCCGGGCTTCATTACCTCAATCTTTTCATGGAGAGAGAACTTATTGCGCTGTTCCGTTTTATACAGGCCCTCCGCTGTTTTTTCCCCTATAATGCCCAAATACGTATAATCATTGCAGTAAGTATTATGGTCATAGATCTGAGTGGTTTCATCCGGTTTCCCATAAAAGAATCCGGTGGTAAACTGGCGGTAGGTACATTTTGCTATTTCATCCGTATACCAGCTCTTATTGGCCTCATAAATAGCAGGAGAGGTAAAATAATCATCAATTGCCTTCCGATAGGTTCTGGCAACCGTTGCCACATATAATGCTGTTTTCATACGTCCTTCCACCTTAAAGCTGTCAATTCCCGCCTCAGCCAGCTCCGGTATATGCCCGATCATGCACAAATCCCTGGAATTAAATATATAGGTTCCCCGTTCATTTTCATATACAGGCAGATATTCTCCCGGTCTCGTTTCTTCCACAATGGCATATTTCCATCTGCAGGGATGGGTACAGGCTCCCCGATTAGCATCTCTTCCCGTAAAGTAATTACTTAACAGGCATCTGCCGGAATAAGATATACACATAGCTCCATGAACAAAAGCCTCTATCTCCAAATCCCCGGGTATATGCTTTCTGATTTCTTTTATTTCCTCCAGGGATAATTCCCTCGCGGCAACCACTCTCTTTACTCCCAGTTCTCCCCAAAAACGGTAGGTTTCAAAGTTCGTGTTATTTGCCTGGGTACTAATATGGATTTCTATCTCGGGACATATTCTTTTAGCCAGGGAAAACATTCCGGGATCCGCAATGATTAGTGCATCCGGTTTGATCTCCTTCAATTCTTCAAAATATTTTTTTGCTCCTTCCAGGTCACTGTTATGAGCCAGAATATTCGCCGTTACAAAAACTGATTTATGATTTTGATGGGCAAAATCAATACCCTCTTTCATTTCCTGCATGGTAAAGTTCTTAGCCTTTGCTCTTAATCCGAAGGCTTCTCCCCCGATATATACGGCATCGGCTCCATATATGACTGCAATCTTTAACACTTCCAGACTGCCGGCAGGAATCAATAATTCCGGTTTTTTCATTATTTACATCCTCTTATAAAGAAATATTTTTGGTACTGACAGTTACACCGTCACCCACGGGCAATATGGTTGATACCAGTTCCTTATGATTTTGTATTTCATATAAATATTCACGCATTCGGCTATGAATCGTCCGGTTTCTCCTTGTCACGGCGAACCTGGATTCTTTGATATCTCCGTCCTGCAGCACATTATCAGACACTAAGATTCCGCCTGCTTTTAACACTCTGAGAATATCCGGTAAAAAATGGATGTACTGCGCTTTTGATGCATCCATGAATATAAAATCATAGGAATCCTTTAGAGATTTTAAAATCTCTAAAGCATCCCCTTCCAGCAGAGTGATTCTATTATCCTTCCCCGCCTTAAGAAAATTTTCTTTGGCTATGGGAATTCTTTTCTCATATTTTTCAATAGTCGTTATATGTCCAGGCGCATAACAGCTCATTAATAGTGCGGAAAATCCGACTGCCGTACCAATTTCCAGTATACTTTCCGGCTGTTTTATGGTAAGCAATACCTTTAAAAGATTTTGCGTTTCTTTTTTAATAATCGGCACGAAATCCTTTATCGCCCGGGCCTCTATACTATTTAATAAATCATCGTTTTCTTTATTAAGAGAATTAATATAAGAAACAATTCTTTCATCCACTATCACTCTTCTTCCGTCTCCTCTTCGGGCGACATGGCCTTTATCATATCATGAATGGTCATTGAGGTATTGAGAGTGTAAATTCCCGGCTCCATTTTCCCATGGTATTCGGAAAGCAGTTCCTGCGCCCAAAAAATTTTAGGATCACTAATGAGGCCGTTGTCCTCCAATACTTCTCCAATTTCATAGGCCGAATATCCATCTAAAATGGTAACCGAAATATCCCTGCCCGGCTCTTCGTCAACAGGCTCGTCCGTAAATACGGAGAAGCCAAAATCATAAGCATAGATTGCTCCTTTATAGATACAAAATACCAAAACCGTGTATATGATAATTCGAATTAACACATTGATAATTTTATAAATACCTTTACTACCATTCATTTATTTCACCCTTTATACCTGCAGGCAGATGATAAGTCCGTCAGATTTCCATTATAATGGGAAGTATCATGGGATTCCTTTTTGTCTTTTTCCATATATAACTGCTCAGGGATTCCCGTATACTGTTTTTAATTTTACCCCAGTCCGAAATTTTTTTATCCAGGCATTCCATAAGTGCATCCTCTACCACTCTTCTTGCCTCTTCCATTAACATTTCGGATTCTCTAACATAGACAAATCCTCTGGATACAATATCCGGTCCCGCTATTAATTGGTTAAATGCCTTTTCCAATGTCATAACCACTATAATAATACCATCTTCCGCTAAGTGTTGTCTATCCCTAAGTACAATATTACCTACATCACCAACACCAAGACCATCTACAAAAACCGCCCCTGCCGGAACCTTGTCCACCACTTTGGCGCTTTCCTGATCCATTTCCAGCACATCTCCGGACGTAAGAATAAAAATATTGTCTTTGGGTATTCCCAAGTCGACAGCCAATTTACCCTGCGCTTTTAGATGCCGGAATTCACCATGAACAGGTATTGCATATTTGGGATGAACCAGGGAATAAATCAGTTTAATCTCTTCCTGGCAGGCATGTCCTGATACATGGGCATCCTGATAAATGACATCTGCTCCCTTTCTCGATAATTCATTAACAATTTTAGAAACAGCCTTTTCATTTCCAGGTATTGGCGTAGAACTAAAGATAATTGTATCATTGGGATTAATGGTGATTTTCTTATGAACCCCCGATGCCATCCTTGACAAAGCTGCCATGGATTCACCCTGGCTGCCCGTTGTTATAATAACCGTCTGCTCATCGGGATAGTTTTTTAATTGCTCTATCTCAATTAAGGTTTTATCCGGAATACTCACATACCCCAATTCGGAAGCTATGGATATGATATTTACCATGCTCCTGCCCTCTACCACAACCTTACGGCCGAATTTGTAGGCCGTATTGATTATTTGCTGTACCCTGTCAACATTGGAAGCAAAGGTTGCTACAAATATCCTTCTGTTTTTATGCTCCTCGAACAGGTTATCAAAGGTTTTTGCCACTGTCCTTTCCGACATGGTAAAGCCGGCACGTATGGCATTGGTGCTGTCACACATAAGTGCCAATACACCCTTTTTCCCGATTTCGCCGAAACGCTGCAGGTCTATGGCATCACCGAATAAGGGGGTATAATCCACCTTAAAATCTCCTGTGTGAACCACAATGCCTGCCGGAGAATAAATAGCCAGGGCAGACGCATCAGCGATACTGTGATTGGTCTTTATAAATTCAATTCGAAAGCATCCTAAGTTTATGGATTGCCCATGTCTGACAACCTTCCTTTTGGTGCCTCGGATTAACCCGTGCTCTTTTAATTTATTGTCAATAATTCCAATAGTCAGTTTGGTAGCATAAATGGGAATATTGATTTCTTTTAATACATAGGGCAAAGCGCCTATATGATCCTCATGGCCGTGGGTAATAATAAATCCCTTTACCTTATCTATATTATTTTTCAGATAGGTAATATCGGGAATTACCAGATCAATTCCCAGCATATCATCTGCGGGAAAGGATAATCCGCAGTCCACAACAATGATACTGTCCTCATATTCAAAGACAGTAATGTTCATTCCTATCTGCTCTAAACCGCCTAAAGGAATGATTTTTAATTTCGATTGATTTGTTTTTGTCAAAAAATAACACCTCCATGATTTTATGTATGTTTCCGCACATCAGATTTGTTTTTTCTTACAATCCATACAATAACCATAGAGTTTAACTTCATGATCCACCACCTGAAAACCTGTTATATTATGAATTCTTGCTTCTAAAGAATCCAATAAATCATCTTCAAAAGATGTTATCTTCCCACATGATAAGCATATTAAATGATGATGATGGTGTTTACATACGTTTGCATTCATACGGCCAATTTCGTATCTGACAAATCCATCATCCAAGTTGATTCGATCAATTAAGTTAAGCTCTAATAACAATTGTATAGTTCTATAAACCGTTGCCAAGCCTATATCGTTATATTTTATTTTGGCTAATTCATAGATTTCTTCTGCGGTTAAATGCTTGTCTCGATGGGTCGCTAATATCTCTAATACAAGAAGCCTTTGTGTCGTTATCTTCAATCCCTTTTCTCTTAACAGGTTTTTAAATACCTCTTGACTCATTGACATGTAACTCTCCAATCGAAACAGGTAATCTTATATAAAAAGGTTTCTACCTTTCAATATCAATATCTTCAATTAAAGTTTCAAATACACCGGATACGGCATCCAGCTCATCCTCATCTTCCACTATTTCATAAATACTTTCCTGTTCGGAATCCAATGACTGGTCTTTCAAAATATAAGCAGTGGCATTATCTTCCTCACTGTCGGCTACCAGTAAATAATTCTTACCGTTTATTCTGGTTTGGTCGAGCACAAAAAATTCCACAGCTTCATCGTTTTCTGCTACAAATTTTATTTTTTCCACACTTTCACAACCTTAATTTTATTCTGTTTTTCTTTTATTTTTTTTATAATCCAGATAATTTTGTAATATCAGCATGGCTGCTATGCGATCTACATGCAGATACCGTTCTTCCCTCCTGATCCCATACTCCTTCATGGCCTGGTCTGCCATAACCGTGGTAAGTCTTTCATCCCATAAAACAACAGGAAGCCCCGTTCTGGACTCCAATTTGCTTTTAAAATCCAAGGAAATATCAGCCCTGTCACCTATTGTATGATTCATGTTAATTGGAAAACCAAGGACAATTTCACTTGTGTCATATAATTTAATTAATTCCTCAATCCGTGCAAATGTCTGCCTTAATTTATTTTCCTGCTTGCGTCTTATTATCTCAATTCCCTGAGCCGTAATCAATAGCGGATCGCTGATGGCGACCCCAACTGTCTTGGAACCATAATCCAGTCCCATTATGCGCATTTTATCCTCCCGTCTATTTCCAAGAATGGTTTTTTATATAATGATTTAATAATTCTTCTACCAGTTCGTCACGTTCAACTTTCATAATCAGGCTTCTGGCATTATTATGACTGGTAATATAGGTAGGATCACCTGACATGATATAGCCAACAATCTGATTGACAGGATTATAGCCTTTTTCCGTCATTGCCTGATATACGGTGGATAAAACATCGCACACCTTTAAATCCGGTCCCGTTTGGATTTTAAAGTATTGGGTATTGTTCTTATCTTTCACCTCATCACGTCCTTAGTTGTTTATAATTCATTTTAATATAGTTTCATTAAAATTTCAATCCATTCTTTTTATATGTTTCATTCCGGTTACAATTTCTTCTGCATTTTTGAATATTTTACATTTATGATTCCTCCCGCGTCACTAGTGTGCTGCATAAATTTTGATGATATAATTACGTAATATTGCGACTTCCAATCAGGTATTCATTTTCTAGTATATCCGCTATTTTCATTTTTAAGATATGGTTCTCCGGATTTTCATCTGTTTTCCATAATACCTTTACATATTCTTTCGTAAAACCGCTCCAATATTCCTGTCCCTTATACTCTATTTTTTCTTCGAACAGAACGCCGACTTTTTTCCCAATATAATACCTGCGGAACGCACCGGCATTTTCCTGTCCCATTTTCAGCATAATATTACTTCTTTTTGTCTTTTCCTTATCCGGTACCTGATTACTCATTGCCGCTGCCTTTGTACCATTTCTTTTTGAGTATTTAAAGATGTGTGTTTCGTACAGTTGAAGCTGTGTGAGAAAATTCTTTGTCTGACTGAATTCTTCTTCCGTTTCTCCGGGAAAGCCCACTATAATATCCGTGGTAATGGCGGGATGGCTGAAATAATTCCGTATTATATTGCACTTTTGCCCGTACTCCTGTGTTGTATACCTTCGGTTCATCCTTTTTAAGGTATCATCGCATCCGCTCTGTAAGGATAAATGGAAATGAGGACAAAATTTATTCATCCCACTTAATTGTTTAATAAAGTCCTCCGTTATGATGCGGGGCTCTAAAGAACCTAAGCGTATCCGTTCAATACCGTCAATGCTTTGCACCATCGTAATAAGTGACAGCAGGCTACCGTCTTCTTCAAAATCAATGCCATAGGAGCTTAAATGAATTCCTGTCAAGACCACTTCCTTATATCCCCTTTGAGACAGTATTTCCACCTCTTTTTTTACATCAGAAAGGCTCCGGCTTCTTACTCTGCCTCTTGTAAAGGGTATAATACAATAACTGCAAAATTGATTGCATCCATCCTGAACCTTAATAATTGCTCTTGTATGAGTACCTGTTTTTTCTAAAAATAATGCCTCATACTCATCGGTATGGTCCAAATTAATAACAGCTTCTGTTTTTTCCCTTTTTTCAAAATACCGGTGGAGAATATTTACCAAATCCTTTTTCCTATTGTTCCCTATTACAATATCCACACCTTTGTCGCTTAACAGCTCTTCTTTTGCGGCCTGCACATAACATCCTGCCGCTATCACTACCGCATCGGGATTTTGCTTCCTTGCCCTGTGAAGCATCTGCCTGCTTTTCCGGTCAGCCATATTGGTAACCGTACATGTATTTATAATATAAACATCGGCTTTTTCGGCAAATGGTACAACACTATAGCCGTCTTTCTCCAACATTTGCTGCATGACTTCCGTTTCATAAGCATTTACTTTGCATCCCAGGTTATGTAATGCAACCTTTTTCATATTTTTATCACCCTATTTTCAGCAGTTTTCTTATTGACTTTTATTTTTCAAAACAGTAATATGTAAATATAATTGTAAAAGATTTCATGTCTATTATAA
>CAMJWQ010000162.1 GCA_946409475.1 uncultured Lachnospiraceae bacterium | reverse complement strand
TGGTGCTTTAGGAGAAGTTATATCTTTTAAAATTACATTTTGCGGAAACTCAAGTCTTTTGAAAGAGTCTGTTATGGTAAGCTTAGTTTTAATATACCTGCAGGAAAAATTAAAACAATCGGTTAAAGTGAGGATGAACTATGGATATAGATAGGATAATAAACGAGCTTACAACAAAAGAAAAGGTAAGCCTGCTGGCCGGAAAAGACGTAGGCTATTTAGCTGCAATAGAACGATTGGGAATATCCGGGATTCTAATGACGGACGGGCCTCACGGAGTAAGGGTGTCCCAAAAAAGCTATGCAGATAAAGATGAGCCCTATACTTTTGGAGAGGGCATGCCGGCAACTATAATGCCCTGTGAAGCCGCAATGGCAGCTACCTTTAATCGGCCTCTGATTCAGGAAATGGCCGGTAAAATGGGAAAAGAATGCCAGTATTACGGGGTTAGTGTATTATTGGGACCTGGTGTAAATGGCAAACGTTCTCCTCTTGGAGGACGAAATTTTGAATATTTTTCGGAAGACCCTTACCTTACGGGGAAAATGGCGGTTTCCTTCATTAAAGGTGTACAAAGCGAAGGGGTCGGTACTTCCTTAAAGCATTTTGCCCTGAATGAACAGGAAACCAGAAGAATGACCGTAAATGTGGATTTGGAGGAACGGGCCCTTAGGGAAATCTATTTAAAACCTTTTGAAATGGCCATAAAAGAGGCAGAGCCCTGGTCCGTAATGGCTTCCTATAACCGTGTAAGGGGAAAGTATGCCTGCGAAAATAGTTATCTGCTAAGAGAACTGTTAAGAGAGGAATTCGGTTTTAAAGGATTGGTAATGTCTGATTGGGGAGCCGTAAATAGCAAGCTGAACTCTCATAAAAACGGGCTGGATTTGGAAATGCCGGGGCCAGGCAAAGATGAAGAGCTTCTGGAATCCATACAAAATGGAGAATTCTCAATAGAGGAACTGAATCGCTGTGTGAGGAATGTCCTGACGTTAATTGAAAAGGGGATAAAAGGAAAAAGGGAAGTTACCGTTAATTGGCATGAGCACCATCAGACGGCCGTATCGGTGGCTGAGGAAGCTGTGGTACTGCTGAAAAATGAAGAGGATATATTACCTCTTGCTAAAGATATAGAAATAGCCGTTATCGGAGACTTTGCTAAAAACCCCAGATATAAAGGCGGTGGGAGCTCAGGAGGAACGGCACGGCGTCTTGACATCCCATTGACGGAAATACAAAAGATAGCAAAGGTAGAATATGCCAGGGGCTATGACTCGGAAGGAAGCGGGAATGAAAAATTAATAGAAGAGGCTAAAAAATAGCGGCAGGGAAAAAAGCTGTTCTCGTTTTCGCTGGAACCATAGATACGGAGGGACTTGATAGAAAGGACATTAATCTTCCGGAGACAGTCATAGCTCTGATAGAGGAGCTGGCCAAGGTGAATCAGAATCTGATTTTGATTGGGTTTAGCGGCTCGGTAATTGCCTATGCGCCTGTAGAGGCATCTGTTAAAGCAATTTTGCATGGCTGGGTTTTGGGAGAAGGATGCGGAAGTGCCATTGCCAATATTTTATTTGGAGATATTAATCCAAGCGGAAAGCTGTCAGAAACCTTTCCGGTAAGCCTGGAAAATAACCCTTCGTACCAATATTTTCCGGGGTATAAGGATGAAGTTAATTATAAAGAGGATTTATTGGTGGGTTACCGTTTTTATGATACGGCCAAGATAAGACCGCAATATCCTTTTGGCTTCGGCATGTCCTATACTACGTTTTCCTTCGGCAATATGAAATTGTCTCAAAAAGAGATCAGAAATGGAGAAAGGCTGTTGGTTTCTTTAGATGTCACAAATACAGGAGGGTGCTACGGAAAAGAGGTTGTGCAGATTTATGTTGAGGATGTAAAGTCACAATTATTCCGCCCGCGTAAGGAATTGAAGGGTTTTGAAAAAGTAGGACTTAATCCCGGTGAGACAAAAAGAGTTGAGCTTGCTTTGGATGAAAGTGCGTTTTCCTATTTTGTTCCGCATTTGAAAAGATTTGCAGTTGAATCAGGCGAGTTTCTCATTCATGCCGGAACATCTTTAACAGATATTTTGGAAACAGAGTCACTTTGGTTTCATTCTGAGGACGAGGTACGTCTTCCTTTAGGAGAAAATGACCTTTTTAAGGACTTTTTGGAAGATGATAGGTATGCATATTATGCAAAGCAGGTTGTTGAGCTGCTGCATGTGGATTATACGAGTGAAATCTATTTGATATTATATGGTTTTATCATGAAACAGGTTCCTAAGTTCTTAAGTTTTTTTCAAATACCCCATGACGTGGCCGTCATACTGACGGACAGTATTGTTCAGCGCAAAGAAATACCGGAAGAAATAAAAACTTTTTTTAATGAAAATAAGGAGAAAAATTAATGAGAGCAAAAAAAGGAGAAAAGACAGGAATCGGAGCATATGCGGTCGGTGCAGCTTCCGCTGCCATGAGTTACATGATGGTATCCCAGCTTAACTATGCACTGACAGACAGCTACGCTATGTCTACCGTAATGGTAGGAATGATTTTCTTATTTAGTCGTGTTTTTGATGGTATAACAGATATAATGGCCGGATTTATTATTGACAGAACACAAACAAAATTTGGAAAAGCCAGACCCTTTGATTTGTTTTGTATCCCTTTATGGATTTTATTAGTTTTTTGTTTTACCGTACCATCCTTTCATACGGTAGGGAAGGTGATATGGGTTCTGCTTACCTATAACCTGTGCCAGTCTGTTTGCTATACTTTTGTAACGGTGTCCACTACCGTTCGGGTAAAAAGAAGCTTTGAGGAAAAAATCAGGGTAAAGGCACTGTCGGCAGCGGCAATTGTCTCAGCAATCGCTTCGACGGCCGTAAGCATTATTTGTCCTATCTTAATTGCAATTTTTGAAGACAAGCCTTTTGGATGGTCCATAATCGTATCTTGTTTTGCGGTGCCGGGAATTATTATGACTTTGATTATGTTTTTTCAGCTTCCTGAAAAAACAGAGGAGGGAGAGGAGGAAGACAGGGAAAAGCCAACCTTTTTGCAGTCGGTAAAGGTGTTATTCCAAAATCCCCATATGATTCCGGTGACTATTGTTATTTTATTAAATTCTGCCATTAATGTAATGGTCGGTACGGCAGGAAATTATTATTTTAAATACATAGTGGGAGACCTGAAGAGCTTATCCATTGTAAGCCTGATTTCGGTACTGGGCTTCTTCACGCTTGTGTTTCTGCCGCCATTGACAAAACGCTTTGGTAACGGGAAAACGGTTATGATAGGATTTCTATTTATGCTGATTTTTCATGCGGCAAAATATCTGATGCCTGTCAATATATTATGGCTCGCTGCCTGTGCTACCATAGCAAGCATCGGATTAACGATGATAATGAGTATGCGTGATATGCTGATAATTGATTGCATGAGATTTGGCAAATGGAAAACCAAGAAAAATTATGAGGGAATTTATTCTTCCGCAAAAGGCTTTTCTGATAAACTGGCGCTGGGACTGGCCTCTGTTATTATCGGAATTGTCTTGAAAATAGGAGGCTATGACGGTGATTTAAGTGTACAGTCCGAGGCTGCCAAAAGTGCCATTTCACTGCTTTATGCAGGTTTACCGGCAGTTTTATCCGTAATTGGAATTATAGCCATGATGAAGTATAAATTAGAGAAAAAACTAATTGAAATTGAAGAATAGTAACAGGATGTAAATGCGGGAAATGGCCCGCAAGCCTTTGCGGAAGGCCCTGACTATGCGACATAGGCAATGGCACTTGAGAATATGCCAGGGTATAGCAGGGTAAAATCATTATGTTAATTGTCATAGAAATAATGGCAATTAACATTTCTTCCGCTGTCGGCTTACCTCCTGTTAAGCGCAACCCGTTTTCCGCATAAAAGATATATGACTGCCCACAGCACAAGGCTCAATCCGGACAGAATTACTTTGTTAATCAGCCAGACACCGTTTGGGTCTCCGGCATATCGGATGAAGAGATAGACATAACCAGGGCCTGTATACCGTAACAGACTGCCGGTTAGCATAGTAACGATCCAAATAATACCGCAGATCATAGTCGCAAGATGCTCCTGTGCAAAACAGAAACCGCACAAAGTACACAGGGTAGACAGTAAAAAGGCAGGAGCAATGTATAACAGGACCATCTCTCCAAGCGGCATCTCATTTCTTATAAATAACACGATTACCATGCCGATAAAGGTGAATATGCCGACCGTAAGGAAAACCGTAGTGAATCGGAGCAGCACCCATGAAAACAGGGATCTGCCCTGCGATGCGATGATATCAAAATTTGCATCTGCTCTTGTCCTGCCGCATTCCCCAACGGCGATGGCTGCAAAAAAAGGAGCCATCACTTCAAAGCCTATGCAGCTTAAATTAAGGAGTCCACCACATAGGAAGGCAAGCAGCGTAAGCACGCCAACAAAGGCAATGGAAATCCAAGTAAGGTTATTCCCTATGATTTTTTGTTCAAATAATAAACGCTTCACTACTCAGCCCTCCAAAACTTTCGTTTCATAATAAGCAGGACACAGGACAGCAGGCCGCATCCCGTAAGGAAAGTCAGATTTGCCGCAATGCTCCATATATTTGTAAATGGAAACCTTGGATGCTGCCAGATTAATTTAATTAAGTCACCGGAGGTGACCAGGTAGAAAGGCTGTGCCTCTGCGGAGCCGACGGAACCTGCATTCAGGAAAAATAAAACGGCTGTTAAGAGATAGAAGAGCCGGATATCCATCATTGCCGGAAGAGTGACAGCCAGAAAACTGATAAAGAAGCTGACTGGGATGCCGCCTATAATCAGAGTTTTAATAAGAGGAGTAAGGTACGCCCCGGCATCTGCTTCAATGGGTGTAAATACGGCATAAATTCCGGTATTCAGGATAAGAAAGATACTGATTACCGTTAAAGTATAGGTAAAACCGCCGAATAATTTTCCCCAAATATACTGGCTCCTACTGATGGGAGCCGCCATGAACAGAGCCTTACAGCCTGTTTTATTATCGGCGGGGATACGGCCGGATAACAGGAATAGCAGACCAAAGCTTATAATCAGCACATCAAGACACATCGTACGATACACAAAATAAGCCGGCTGTACAAGAAATTCCAGCCGGGCGAGATTCCTTGTGGACGGGAAATTATCAAGCAATGCAATAGCTGAAACGGCAAGCAATATGCCCCATGTGGAAATCCGTCCAAGCTGCATTTTGTATTCATACCGGACAATAGCGAATACCTTATTCATGGCTTTTTCCTCCCATGCAGTATATATAGGCATCCTCCAAGGTGGCGGTTACCGGTTCTGCCTGTAAAAAGGCGGATTTCTCGTCCATGATGCGGGCTGTCAGACCGCCGTTTTCATAGGCTGTGGATATGACCATGGCCTGTTCTTGTAATGCAATTAACTGCTCTTCATTTCTAAGACGTACGAGCTTTATTTTTCCATTGACCTTTTGCAGGAGGTTTTCCGCAGAACCGTTATAAAATAGACGCCCTTTCCGAAGTACCGCCAATTGATCGCAGAGCTGATAAGCATCCTCCACGATATGCGTAGACAGGAGTACGGTTCTTCCATCCTTTGCAAAGCGGGAGAGGACACCGCGAAAACGCACCCGCTCTTCCGGGTCAAGTCCCGTGGTCGGCTCGTCAATGATTAAAACCTGCGGATCTCCGATAAGTGCCTGTGCGATACCAACGCGGCGCTTCATTCCGCCTGACAGCCGGCCGATTTTTCTTTTGGAGACCCCCTGCATACCGACCTGATTCAATACTTCCTGAATCTTTTTTGTATCAGGAACCCCCTTCAAGGCCGCCATATAGCTTACAAAGTCAAATACGGAAAGGGACGGATACATAGAAAGCTCCTGCGGCAGATAACCAATGAGGCTGCGCACGTTATCCCCCTGTTTTTTCGTATCAAAGCCGCAAACAGAAATAGTTCCGCAGGAGGGCCGCAATATCGTGACGATAGCCTTCATCAGAGTGGTTTTTCCCGCCCCGTTGTGGCCTAAGAGTCCAAAAATACCGCCGCCGACAGTAAAGCTGATATCCTCCAAAGCCATAACACCATTGCTATACTTCTTTGTCAGATGTGAAATTTCAATCGCATTCATGAGATATACCTCCTATAAATCTACAAATGTAGTTTGATTGGGCGAAAGGATTCCTATTCTTCATAAATATCACTGTATTCCAGTTCACCGCTATATGCGGAATATGGGTAAAAATAGGAACGGCTTTCTACTGTGGAAATGACAATTGTTAATACGGTAAATAGGAACAATACGGTAATTGTGAAGATTTTCATCAACCTGGCCGGCTTGTTTAAAATATAGCTGAATCGCTGTTTTGCAAGGAGGAAGCTTAATGCGTTCATTGTGCCGAAGCCGGTGCTCCCTTGTCCGGCCGACAGTTCCATCAGATGAAGCATGGCAGCGGCATAGGCGGCTGGGGACACAGCTTCGGATAAGCGGCGCAGTGCACAGCTGTCGCAGTCTATTTCACAGGTAAGCACAAAATCATTTTTTGCAATCCAGATAAAAGGATTAAACCAGTGAAAACAGCATGCCAAATCGTAGATTCGCTGATACAGGTGATGCTTTCTTTGAATATGCATAAGCTCATGGGAAAGGATAATTTCAAGCTCTTGTTCCGTGAGCTGCTGAGTGATGCCCTCGTTTAGTATGATAACAGGGTGAAGCAGGGTTACAACGCAGACGGGATCTTTTAAAGAGCCGAACCGCAGCTCCGGCAGCCGTCTCATGGGAGCGGATACTCCAAGCATCCTGTAAACCCGGCATATTTTCTTGTCCTTACATATAGGATACTTTAAAACTGCACCATAGGCAAAAATACTGCGCAGGATGAAATACAGCATGAACATGGCAGCCCCGGCTGTCCAAATGCCGCAGGCTATCCGGTAGCCATGGAGCCACATCGTTTCCTCGGGAGGAAACAAGCGGGCCTCCGGGACAATGAACGGAATCAAAAAGAAGACGGCTCCGAATACACCTGACCATAAGGGTAAAGCCGGATGCAGTACTTTTCGGGCAAAAAGAAGTACTACGGTAAACAGGCTGCCTGCCATTGCCGTAAAAATGGTGATGCCGAACAGATTACCGATTACCTGCATTTTTACGCTCCTGTTCTTCAATGAGCTGCTTTAGTGCTTTCAGTTCATCGCTTGAGAGATTACCGTTTTTGACAAAGCCGGATACCATACGCGTAAGGGACCCGTCATACACACGTTTTAAGAACGTTTTGCTTTGGGCAAGCTGACACGCACCTTCAGATACGGCCGGTGAGTATAAGTAACCCTTTCCCTGCCGTTCGGTGATGAGTGCCCCCTTTTTTACCAGGCGGGCAAGATAAGTCTGGATAGTTGTCGGACTCCAATCGGTATGCTTCAGGCCTGCTAAAATATCCTGAAGGGTTTTTGGCGGTTCGTTCCATACGATCTTCATGACCTGCCATTCCGATTCGGTAATTGGAATATTTTTTTTCATAGCGCCTCCATTGATTGATATAATGTAGTTCTATAATAGCGCATAAACTACAAGCTGTCAACCAATATGGCGGAAATTTGGCGGAAATTATGTGTGACAAAAATTGGCC